>JAUIHB010000258.1 GCA_030432465.1 Gammaproteobacteria bacterium | reverse complement strand
GGCGTCACAACTTCAACAGCCATAATCGGCTCAAGCAATACAGGATTAGCCTCTAAAGCCGCTTTTCTAAAACCCATAGAACCTGCGATTTTAAATGCCATTTCATTAGAATCAACATCATGAAATGAACCATCATAAAGGGTGACTTTAACGTCAACCATTGGATAGCCAGAAAAAACGCCCTGTTGCATTTGTTCCTGTGCACCTTTATCCACTGCAGGAATGTATTCTCTGGGAACTACACCTCCTACAATTTCATTAACAAATTCATACCCTTCACCAGAAGGTTTAGGTTCTAATCTGAGCCACACATGGCCATACTGTCCACGTCCACCTGACTGACGAACAAATTTACCCTCGGCTTCAACTGACTTACGTATAGTCTCTCGATAAGCAACCTGAGGCTTCCCAATATTTGCATCGACCTTAAACTCTCGTTTCATACGGTCAACAATAATATCTAGATGTAACTCTCCCATACCAGAAATAATGGTTTGACCAGACTCTTCATCAGTTTCTACTCTGAAAGAAGGATCTTCCTGCGCTAATTTACTCAACGCAATCCCCATTTTCTCCTGATCAGGCTTCGTTCTAGGTTCAACAGCAACAGAAATCACAGGCTCAGGAAATTCCATACGTTCCAGAATGATTTTTTTCACTGGATCGCAAAAGGTATCACCTGTAGTAACATCTTTTAAACCTATCGCAGCAGCAATATCCCCTGCGTAAACTTCTTTGACTTCCTCACGAGAATTAGAGTGCATTTGAACAATACGCCCAACTCTCTCTTTTTTACCTTTAATAGAGTTATAAATTTGATCGCCCGTTCGTAATACACCGGAGTAAACCCTAAAAAAGGTAAGTGTACCAACAAAAGGGTCTGTCGCAATTTTAAATGCTAAAGAGGCAAAAGGAGCATCATCTTCTGGTGGACGAGACGCTTCAGTTTCTTCATCTTCCAAAACACCTTTTATTGGAGGTACATCGACTGGTGCAGGCATGAAATCAACAACAGCATCAAGTACAGCTTGGACACCTTTATTTTTAAAGGCACTGCCACAAGTCGCAATAACAATATCATTAGTCAAAGTTCGAGCACGCAAACCGGCTTTAATTTCTTCTTCAGACAACTCGCCACTCTCAAGGTAAGCATCCATCAAAGAGTCGTTAGCTTCAGCCGCGGCTTCAAGCATTTTTTCCCGCCAATCTCTGCATTCAGCTAACATATTTTCAGGTATGTCAGCATATTCAAACGTCATGCCCCGATCAGCTTCATTCCAATAAATAGCTTTCATCTTGATTAGGTCGACTACGCCTGAAAACTCCTCTTCAGCTCCAATAGGTAACTGAATAGGAATAGGTACCGCCCCTAAACGTTTTTCAATCTGGTTAACTACTCGCAAAAAATCTGCGCCAGCTCGATCCATTTTATTGACGAATACCATTCTTGGAACATGATATTTATTGGCTTGTCGCCATACAGTTTCAGATTGTGGTTCCACACCTGAAGATGCACAAAAAACAACAACTGCACCATCTAAAACACGAAGAGAGCGTTCAACCTCAATGGTAAAATCTACGTGTCCTGGGGTATCAATGATGTTAATTCGATGGTTTTCATATTGGCCTTGCATACCACGCCAAAATGTTGTGGTTGCAGCCGAGGTAATGGTTATACCACGTTCTTGCTCTTGCTCCATCCAATCCATAGTGGCTGCGCCATCATGAACTTCTCCCATCTTATGCGATAAACCAGTATAAAATAGAACACGTTCAGTTGTGGTAGTTTTACCAGCGTCAACGTGCGCACAGATACCAATGTTACGATAAAGATTAATAGGAGTGGTGCGTGGCATTTCTTTCCCCTCGGCTCTTTTTTACGTCTATTAGAGAATAACTTTGCTCTACCAACGGTAATGAGCAAATGCTTTATTCGCTTCAGCCATACGATGAACATCTTCGCGTTTCTTAACACAAGAACCACGATTTTCAATGGCATCCATTAACTCACCGGCTAAACGAGCATCCATTGATTTTTCGCCACGCTTTCGCGCGCCTTCAACCAACCAACGCATAGCTAAAGCTGTTTGACGAGTTGGACGAACTTCTACTGGTACTTGATAAGTAGAACCACCAACACGACGAGATTTAACTTCAACCAACGGCTTAATTTTATCTAAACCTTCTTCAAAAACAGGTAGAGCATCATCAATGCTTTTTTTGTCTTTGATAATATCTAATGCGCTGTAAACAATTTTTTCAGCGACAGATTTCTTTCCATCAACCATTAAAATGTTGATGAATTTAGCTAATAGCTCACTTCCAAACTTAGGATCTGGTAGGATCTCACGTTTGGCGACGACGCGTCTTCTAGGCATAATATATTTTCCTATGTGTTACTTCAGGTTTATCCAGAACTGCAGTCCGGACCTTACTCACATCACTAAAGGGATGTCTGGCTACATTCAACTCAGTGATTTCCCCAAATCCATTGCAGATCTGGGCGAATACTGTTTGCTAGCTGAATGTCAATTAATTGAACTAAATTCAAATGAACCCAATTCGGTTTTCAATAAACACGAAGTTTATTTTGGTCGCTTCGCACCGTACTTTGAGCGTCCTTGTTTACGATCTTTCACTCCAGCCAAGTCAAGATTACCACGCACACAATGATAACGAACACCAGGAAGATCTTTAACACGACCTCCACGGATCATTACAACACTATGTTCTTGTAAATTATGACCTTCACCACCAATATATGAAGTCACTTCGAATCCGTTAGTTAAACGAACACGAGCAACTTTACGCAGTGCTGAGTTTGGCTTTTTAGGAGTGGTTGTGTAAACACGAGTACAAACACCACGCTTTTGAGGGTTAGCTTCTAGCGCAGGTACGTTACTCTTTTGGACCACTTTTTTACGCGGCTTGCGTACCAACTGATTAATAGTTGACATTGTTTACAATAACTCCAGCTTTTTTAATTACAAAATCCCCAGTTTACAAACCATTCTCACAGCCCGCATTTAAGGGTGCGGAATTGTAATTGGCGTTACCAGAGATGTCAAGATGACTGCTGCACATTCGTTTAAAAAATGTCCAGCAGCCAAATAGTTTACGCGTTATCACCTTCTAAATCAGATGAACTTAGCGCATCGCTTAACGCTTTTTCTGCGTCTTCAGCTGATACAGTTTCTTCAATTTCAAAAGTAACTTCACCAGCTAAACGCTTGCGTCTTTCTTCATGATAAGTCAGACCTGTTCCAGCAGGAATCAATCGTCCAACAATCACATTTTCTTTTAAGCCAGACAATCTGTCTTGCTTCCCACTAACTGCAGCTTCGGTCAGTACTCGGGTTGTTTCTTGGAAAGATGCAGCAGAAACAAACGACTCTGTCGCAAGTGACGCTTTTGTAATCCCCATAAGAACTCGCTCATACTGAACTAAATCTTTACCTTCCGCAGCTAACTTATCATTAATATCAAGCACACGGGTATATTCCATTTGCTCGCCTTTTAACAATAAACTGTCACCAGGATTACTTATTATTACTTTACGCAGCATCTGACGAACAATACTCTCGATATGCTTATCGTTGATCTTTACCCCTTGTAAGCGATAAACATCCTGTACTTCATTAGCAACATAATTAGCCAGAGCACTAATACCTTTGAGGCGTAAAATATCATGAGGATTATCAGCACCATCAGATACGACTTCCCCTTTTTCAACTTTTTCACCTTCAAATACGTTAAAGTGACGCCATTTATGAATTAGCTCCTCATAAACATCACCTTCTTGAGGCGTGATTACCAAGCGACGTTTACCTTTGGTTTCTTTACCAAAGCTCACTGTTCCTGATATTTCAGCAAGAATCGCAGGCTCTTTCGGTTTACGTGCTTCGAATAAATCAGCAACCCGGGGTAGACCCCCTGTGATATCCCCTGTTTTTGATCCTTCTTGAGGTATACGTGCAATAGCGGTACCAACACCCACCTGAGTACCATCTTCAATACTCACGATAGCATTGATTGGTAAAGTATACTGCGCAGGCATATTAGTATTAGGGATCATTAACTCATCGCCATTATCGTCATATAATTTGACCATAGGACGCAAATCATTAGCCTTAGTACCAGTACGTTTTGATTCAGTAATAACTAATGAACTCAACCCTGTTAATTCATCTGTTTGGCGTGACATGTTGACGCCTTCAACCACATCTTGCAGACGAATTGTACCAGCAATTTCAGTTATAATTGGATGCGTATGCGGATCCCAGTTAGCAACAATCTGTCCACCAACAACTTTGTCTCCATCATGTACTTCAAGTACAGAACCATAAGGTACTTTATAACGTTCACGCTCGCGTCCAAACTCATCCAATAAAGTTAACTCTGTAGAGCGAGAAACGATAACGAGTTTTTGATCATCACGCGTTACATATTTAGCATTATGTAATTTAAGCGTCCCATCATTTTTGATTTGAACATTATTTTCAGCACTTTGACGAGATGCAGCACCACCGATATGGAATGTACGCATTGTCAGCTGTGTTCCAGGCTCACCAATTGACTGTGCGGCAATAACACCCACAGCTTCACCAATATTAATTCGATGACCTCTCGCTAAGTCACGACCATAACATTGTGAACAAACACCTTGTCGAGTTTCACAAGTAATTACAGAGCGAACCAAAACCTGATCCACACTATTGGCTTCCAAAGTTTCAACCCAATGTTCGTCAAGTAATGTACCTGCTTCACAAATAACTTCATCTGAACCAGGCTTGTACATATGTTCAGCATTCACTCGACCCAATACTCGCTCACGAAGAGGTTCAACAACATCCCCACCTTCAATAAGAGGAGTCATAACAAGCCCTTTCTCAGTACCACAGTCGATTTCTGTCACCACTAAATCTTGTGCAACATCAACCAGACGACGTGTTAAATATCCTGAGTTTGCCGTTTTCAATGCCGTATCAGCCAAACCTTTACGCGCACCATGTGTTGAAATAAAGTATTCAAGTACACTTAAACCTTCACGGAAATTCGCTTTAATCGGGCTTTCAATGATAGAGCCATCTGGCTTAGCCATCAGTCCACGCATACCCGCAAGCTGTCTAATCTGTGCAGCACTACCACGAGCACCCGAGTCAGCCATCATATAAATTGAGTTAAAGGACTCTTGTTTTACCGTATCACCATTAGCGTCAACGACATCTTCAAAACTCAAGTTGTCCATCATCGCTTTAGCTACTTGCTCATTAGTATGCGACCAAATATCGACAACTTTATTATAACGCTCACCGTGTGTAACTAAACCTGAAGCAAACTGTTCTTCAATTTCGCGAACTTCTTGTTCTGCAGAGTCAATGATTGTGCGCTTTTCATCAGGAATAACCATGTCATCAATACCTACAGAGGCACCTGACAAGGTTGCATAATTAAATCCTGTATACATTAATTGGTCAGCAAAAATAACGGTTTCTTTCAAACCTAAACGGCGATAAGCCTGATTAACTAGACTCGAAATCGCTTTTTTAGTCATTTTTTGATTAACAAACTCAAACGGCAAACCTTTTGGAACGATCTCAAACAATAACGAGCGACCAATAGTGGTATCAACTAAAGAAGTTGTTTCCGTAGATTCACCTTCTTCATTAATCGCAGTTTCAGTTAAACGAACTTTAACTTTGGCATGCAACGCTGCCTGACCATTACGGTAAGCACGTAGCGCTTCTGCAGTATCCGCAAACACCATGCCTTCGCCCAGAATATTGACTTTTTCGCGAGTCAAGTAGTACAACCCAAGTACAACATCTTGTGTCGGTACAATAATCGGCTCACCATTGGCAGGTGACAATACGTTATTTGTTGCCATCATCAATGCACGAGACTCTAATTGAGCTTCGATAGTTAATGGAACATGAACCGCCATTTGATCA
>JAUIHB010000257.1 GCA_030432465.1 Gammaproteobacteria bacterium | reverse complement strand
ACCCTATTTTGATGTAAAAAAATTTCCTTTTATGGGTAAAAGTAGCGATAGCCCTTACCGTGATTTACCCTGGAATACTGATGGCGTTGTAGGGCATGGTGAAAAGGATTTTGATATACACAGTTAAATATTTACTTACGACAGAATACCCGCTTAACTTATCTCATATACAAAGAAAACACTTAACTGAAAGTGTTTTCTAGTTACGGTCAATTTTCATAGTGATTCAATAAAATCATCTTAATATTTTATGTATTCACTTTGCACTTCAATATTTGTTTCGGCGATATAAAAAATATCTCAAGGAAAATGACTCTAAGGTTATTTTTTTATAAAAAAGGATTATAAAAATATATTATAAAAAACTGGTAAATTTTAAATATTGAACTAAATTTAAATATAGTGAAGTGATTGTTGTTAATCAGGTTCTTCATTTATTCCGAACTAAAGTTATTTATCTAAGCAGGGTTAAATTTATTTTTTACTTCCCCTACCCCAGGTCATCTGAAATAGAGCCTGGGATTTTTTTGCCTGCGAAATAAAATTCTTTAGTTTTTTTCTATCTGAACAGATAAAATATCACAATGAACTTCATCGAGAATTTTCTCTGCGGTACTTCCTATAAGCCCTGTTCTGTAGACAGTTCCCAATACCAATAATTGACAATATTGCTGCTGAACAATCTCGGGTAAAAACCTTTCAGGATACCCTTCTTCTAAATGTTGTTTACTGTCTGGGATGTCAAACCCTTCAATAGCTTCTAAAAATTGTTTACGCTGATTTTTTTTCAGTTCATCAACATAACTAGCATAATTTTCTTTCCCCATAGAGAAGTCGGTTGGTCCTAACCCGATTCCCATACCTGCGCCTATGTCACTCCATAGCTGATACTCTATAGGACTATAGCAATGTGCTACATGACAATCTGCTTTTAGTTGTTGAGATAAATCAACAGCCGATCGAATAATCAACTCATCCAGCATTTCGGGCTTATCATTCGCATGACTCGGATCAATAGCAGCTAAAATATTATGATAAATCTGTTCAGTTTGAGTTTTTGCCAAAATCAAAGGAATCGGACAAGCTTTTAATAACTGCCAATCATTTGGTGTAAAGAAAAACCTTTTTAAAGTGGGATGCTCGTGGGTAGATTTAATCACCAAATCTACCTGATGAGTTTGTGCTTTTTGAATTATCCCTTCGTATAATGGCTTATGCCAAGCCACATCTGTTGAAACTTTAACCCCTTGTGATTGGAGATTATCAGCGTAAGTATTTAACCAACGTTCAACAAATTTAATATAACCATTTTTTGCAGCTTCTAACTTTTCCTTTTCGTAAAAAAAACCAGAAAGAAGACCGCGATTATATATCACTGACAATAGTACAACTTCTGCCTTGTAAGCTTTAGCAAGGTATACTGCTTTATCCAAGGCAGGTTGACTGTCGGTGTTTATATCCATACACACCAAAATTTTTTTAACTAAACGCATAAAATGACCTCCGTGAACAATAAAATCAACTGTACTTTGATTATTCTGTATCGATTATCTTCAAAGACAATATTCTCCTAAAATAATCTGTCACTTTAAAAATTGTTTACTTCAAAAAGTTACTACATCAATCAAATACTTCACAGCGCCAAATAAGTTTAACTATAATAAATTACACTGACTCTTTTAAAAACAAACGTTTGTAATTTTTTGTGGTTTGTTCACAAAAATCCTCGTAATTCTCACCTCTTAACTCAGCGACACAACGAGCAACATCGGCAACATGACGAGGTGAATTAGGTTTTCCTCGAAAAGGGACTGGTGTTAAATATGGACTATCTGTTTCAACCAAAATTCGATCTGCTGGAATTTTTTTTGCTACTTTTCGCAACTCTTCTGCATTACGAAAAGTCACAATCCCTGAAAATGAAATATAAAACCCCATTTTCATCGCACTTTCTGCCATTTCCAGAGATTCAGTAAAACAATGTAAAACGCCTCCTGATTTTTCAGCTTGCCCTTCACAAAGAATATCTAATGTGTCCTGACGAGCATCTCTTGTATGAATAATTAATGGTAAACCTGTTTCAACTGAAGCTTGGACATGAGTTTTAAACAAACTCAACTGAGCTCCTTTACTTGCTTCGTCATAATAATAGTCTAAACCTGTTTCACCTATGGCAACTATTTTTTCGTGCTTAGATTGCTCAACCAAATATTGCAAATCAATTGACTGGCCTTTTGTATAAAGTGGATGAATACCAACCGATGCATGTACATCAGGATAAGACTCGGCAATTTTATTTACCGCAGGTTGATTATCAATATTAATTGCTACACACAAAAATTGACTTACCCCGCTTTCCCGAGCGCTGGATAATGCTTTATCTAATGAACCATCAAATGGTTCCAGATCTATTCGATCCAAATGACAATGAGAGTCAACTAACATAACTTTATAAACCTAAAATCTAAAGATACTAAAATAGGGATATTTTAACGAAAAAAATCTAATCTTGTCAGACCGGAATGAACAAATTTTGTCTTGATGGTATCTAGTGGAAAGACTAGAGCAACTTACAAACTACGGAACTCACATGGTATGCGTTATACGCTCTGACTCTAATGTACCAGCTAAGTGGGTTTCAATCTTACCGCGGGTTACACCTTTATCTTGTTCGCTAAATTGGACGCCAATACCTCTGGCTTTGTTACCTTGCGCACCCTTTGGTGTGATCCATATAATTTTACCTGCAACTGGTAACCTTTCTTTTTCATCCATTAGCGTTAATAGCATGAAGACTTCATCACCAATATTGCATTGTTTGTTAGTTGGAATAAACAGCCCTCCATTTTTCACAAAAGGCATATAAGCAGCATACAAAGCGCCTTTGTCTTTGATAGTTAACTGCATAATACCATGTTTAGGAGAAGCTTGATTTGACATATGTTTACCTGTAAAAACCACTCTCAAATAAAGTTAAGGAGACTTAAGAAGAGCTAGAAAATAGTATAGCGGCTAACAATTAACGATTAATGACAATAGCTAAAAGCAACCCATTTTACAACATTATAATCAATATTTAACTTAGAAACCACTTTAAGCTACGTTAACTTATTGCTCTAAGAGATTGATTATCTTCTTATTTTTCTTCCAATTTCAAACCATTGAATAAGTATAGCTTCAATCTGCAGTTTTGGCTGTAAGTTGCTACCAGAATATTGCGCACGCCGATAGTCCAATACTTTATCATACAACTGGAAAACCATTTTTTGCGGAAGTTTTTGATACATGTCGCCATTCTTGCAAGTTAATTGACTGGATGACACATGATAAAAATAATCTGCTAATAGCAACGCTGGATCTTTGTCTTCGATATCAACAGAAGAAAAAAACTCATGCGGCTGAACTCGGTTTTGTAATATTCCATCTAGAGCAGAAAACACCGCTTTTTGTTTGCTCGCGCCATGATTATTTAAAAAATCTAATGCAGCAAAAGGGGCTTCATAACTAGCATTTAACGCCTGATTTAACTCTTGCTGGTTGCAATCCGATTTTTCCTTTAACCATAGTAAAACTAATTCTCGCTCTAGTTCAGGGATTACTAATTGGCAACGGCTTCTCACAGTAGCAGGTACTCGACCAACATTATCAGCTAACAATATTAAAAGAGTCTGCTTTCCGGGCTCTTCCAACGTTTTTAACAATGCGTTAAAAGCCGCTGTCGTCATACTCGTAACACTCGAGATAATAGCAACTCGCCAACCATCCAGTTGCGGCGTATCCACAAGATGCCCCGTTAACTCACGGATCTGATCAATTCCTATCGATTGTTTTTGTTTACCTTTAGCATCAGTTAATTTATCAACATAATAAAAGTCAGGATGGCCACCTGTTTCAAATAAGTGGCAAGCCTTGCATTTACCACAAAACTGACTCAATGAAGTTGTTTCTCGGCACATTAAGCTTTGCGCAATTGTCCTTGCATAAATACTTTTACCACATTGTTTTGGGCCACAAATCAATAAACCATGAGCGAGCTTATTTTTCTGATAAGCCTTGTCGAGCTGTAAATTGGCATTGCGAAACCAGGGTAATATTTCAGACATAGTCTTAATTAACATTTTTCCTGTAGTAGTGATTTTATGCTTTTCTGTACAAGCTCAATATCAGGCGCAGCATCTATAACACAAATTCTCTGTGGTTCACTTTTTGCTCTTTGTAAATAGGCATCTCTAATCCGTTGATAAAAATCAATTTGCTCAGATTCAAAACGATCTGGTGCACCACGCAAACGTGTCCTTGCCATACCTTCATCGACTGACATATCTAATAAAATGGTTAAATCAGGAACAAATCCTTGCATACTCCACTGATGTAGCTGATTAATCCGTTCAAATGGGATTCCTCTTCCTCCCCCTTGATATGCATAACTGGCATCAACAAACCGATCACAAAGTACCCATGTGCCACTTTCTAATGCGGGTTTGATTACTTGGTTAACATGTTGACAGCGAGCTGCAAACATTAATAAAAGCTCAGTATCTGGCTCTATGGTTTCTTTTCGGTTAGATAACAATGTTGCTCTGAGATCTTCTGCCAGAGGCGTTCCTCCCGGCTCTCGAGTCACTAAAACTTTATAACCTTTATCTTCTAAAAATGCGCGAATAAAATTAAGGCTTGTGGTCTTTCCGACCCCTTCACTACCTTCTAAGGAAATAAAACGTGGTTTTTCTGACATGTGATTAATTTTTTGTTGATCCATATTTGGCAGTTTACGATATGCGAGAAAAGATTGCACTCTCTCAAGACTTTTAACTTTTATTCACTTATATAAGATGTCGTTTTATTGAACAAGCAAGCTAGCGCTTTAACAAATAGCGCTTCACGGCTTTATTATGTTCTTCAAGTGTTTTGCTAAAGTAATGTCCTCCATCACCAGTTGCGACAAAATACAGCGTATCACCTGGTACAGGATTAAGTGCAGCATGTATGCTTTCTCGTCCCGGTAGAGCAATAGGTGTTGGCGGGAGTCCTTTTATTTTGTAAGTATTGTAAGGCGTAAGTGTCCTTAAATGCTTATAGGTGATATCTCCGTCAAAAGTGGGTCCGATGCCATAAATCACTGTGGGATCTGTTTGTAATCGCATTTTCTTTTCAAGCCGGCGTACAAATACTCCTGCAATTTGTCCTCTTTCAGAGGGAACTCCTGTTTCTTTTTCAATAATAGATGCCATAATCAGTGCCTCATAGGGATTAGCATAAGGTAAACCTACAGCCCTGCTATCCCACTCTTCTGATAATACAGTTTGCATCTTTTGGTATGCTCTTTTTAGCAAACTTATACCACTTGCGCCTTTCGAAAAGTGGTAAGTGTCAGGATAAAACCAGCCCTCAATAGAAGAACTCTCAATTCCTAATATTTGTTGTAATTGTAGCGGGTTTAACTCTAAATCATTTTTAAGATTTTCAAACTGCTGAATTGCATCGAGCAACTGAAAACTATTCATTCCTTCCACAATGGTAAAGCTATATTGAATCACTTTACCCTGAGCAATTTTTTCTAACATAGTTAACGGTGTATCATCACTTTTCAAGTGATACTCACCTTGCTTTAACAGTTTAAAATCAGGCTCTAGCCAAGCAAGCAACCTTAAATAATAAGGACTTTCAATCCAACCTTGTTGATACCAATTTGCTGCAAGACTGTTAACCCCCGTACCGCTTTTAATAGTAATGACAATTTTGTCAGGTTGATTCAACATAGGCTTCTGTAAAAATGCCTTATAACTCAACCAGTGCCATGCAACAAAAAGGAATACGACTAAGACCAAACAACCAATAATAATTCGAGTATTGAAAATTTTGATGAGATTCATGAAAAGACTTAACGGCTAAAACTGATATTTGATTGTAAGTCCAGGCACAAATTAATATCAAGCGCTTTATCTTCTACCTGAGCGACAGGCCAGATCCCCACCAGAG
>JAUIHB010000256.1 GCA_030432465.1 Gammaproteobacteria bacterium | reverse complement strand
AAAATATCCTAGCCCGTCATTATTTCCTGAAAGCCTTAAAGAGAAAGCTTTGACAAGACAGTTTTCCCAAGTTATTGCTTGTGATACTCATCCGCTGAACAATTTACGTGTACTGAAATATTTGAGTAATGACTTAAAAGTGGCAGAAGATGATAAAACGGCTTGGTATCATCACTGGATCAGACAAGGCTTTAGTGCTTATGAAGCGCTTCGTAAACAGCATAAAATAAGAGGCCAATTTACCTTAGGCGATGAAATATCTATGGCTGATGTTTGCTTGATCCCACAAATTTATAATGCCAACCGGTTTAATTTTCCCATGCATGACTTTCCTGATTTGCTAGCGATTAATGATAATTGTATGAAACTTGAACGTTTTCAAAATGCTGCTCCGGAAAATCAGCCGGACGCAAATTCTTAAAATTGACTTAATATAGAAGTAGATAATTATTGTGACAAAATTAAATAAAATATTATTTCCAAGCTTTTTAGCTGTCTTGAGTACCCAGATTTTTGCTGTAGATTCCTATGATGTTATTGATTTAGGAAAATTAGATGATAAGTCTGTTTTTGCGCAAGGTATAAATAATGCCGACTCAATAGTTGGTTATGGTTACACAGCTTTTAGTGATGGTGACTTACCTTATCATGGTTTTGTTTACCAAAATGGATTAATGACTGATTTAGGAGCGATTGAAAATGAAACAACTGATATCAGCATTGCTTATGATATTAGTGATAATGATTTAGTTGTTGGTCTTTCTAGTGAGACAATTGAATCTACTGACGTTGCTCGCGGTTTTTATAAAAATGTTAGTTCTTCTGAGTTTAATCTTATTCCTTCTCTTGATGAAAATAGTACTTTGGAATTAAGAGCGCTTGCGGTCAATAATAATGATTATATTGTGGGGTTTGGACGAGTTAACCCTAGCGATGATGTTGACGTTAATGGAAATTCAGTTTCTGCTGCTGTTGCAAGAGGTTTTGTCTTCGATACGGTAAACCAAGTATTAACACAAGTCGACCCACTTAATTATACCAACGTGAAACTAGAAAGTGGTTTAAGAGATATTAATAATATGGGGCGTGCTATAGGTTGGTCTCATGTGTATGTAGATAACCTTCTTTATGCAAAAAGTATTTATGTGGATGTGAGCGCCCCTGACACGGCTATTAAATTGAGTCTATCAGATGAAAAACGTTCTGATTTTCCTTTTGCCATTAATGATAATAACTTAATCGTTGGTAAGAGGCATGTTGGTGACTCATTTTACTTTTCTGCTTTTATCTACGATATGAATACTCAGACGATTACTGATATACCTGATTTAACAGCAGATTATAAACCTAGTGAAAGTGCTGATATTTCGATTGCATACTCTATTAATAATCAAAACCAAGTCGTTGGTACATCGTTATTTGATGTTGTAAGAGACAGATATCATGCCATTTTATTTGAAGGTGGAGTAATAAAAGATTTAAATAATTTGATTGATTGTAAATCAGATCCTGATGCCGCTTTAACAGGTTCTCCTGATTGGGTTTTATATGAAGCACGAGCAATAAATGATAATGGTATTATTATTGGTAATGGCTTTTATAAAAATGAGAGGAGAGCTTTTATGCTTAAGCCTCGTGCGGATGGTGTACAACCTAAGCTTTGTATTTCAGAACCAACAGAGGAAGATGATTCTGGTTCAGGTAGCCTTCCTGTGAGCATCTTATTTGTTTTAATGGGATTAAGTTTAGTTAGAAGGTTAAAGAAAAATTAACTAATAATTTTTATGATTTATCGAGTTAAAAATAAAAAGCCGCGTTAAGCGTAATGCCGTTCACTTAAGAGAATGAACGGCATTTTTCTTTCTGAGAGGGAACTTATTCTTAGAAAAATATATACATCTACATATTCGGGTAATTAGGTCCACCAGCACCTTCAGGTGTTACCCAGTTAATATTTTGACTCGGATCCTTAATATCACAGGTTTTACAGTGAACGCAGTTTTGCGCATTAATCTGAAAACGTGGATTTTCACTGTTATCATCTCTGATAACTTCATATACACCTGCGGGGCAATAGCGCTGAGCTGGCTCGTCGTATTGCGCTAAATTAATTTCAATAGGAATACTTGAGTCTTTCAGCTGTAAGTGGACTGGTTGGTTTTCTTCGTGATTTGTATTCGAAATAAATACCGAACTTAACTTATCAAATGATAATACACCATCTGGTTTTGGATAAATTATTTTTTTACATTCAGAGGCTTTTTTCATTTGTGCATAATCAGGTTCCGGATCGCTTAATGTCCAAGGAAGTGCACCATTAAATAAGTTAATATCGATAAACGCATAAGCAGAACCAATAATATTTCCCCATTTGTGCTGGGCGGGACCAAAATTACGTTGCACATGAAGTTCTTTGTATGCCCAAGAATTTTCGTAAGCTTGTTGATAGTTTGTTAAATCTTGATTTATTTTATTTTCTTTTAAAGCTGTGGCAATAGTTTCGGCAGCAATCATGCCTGATTTCATTGCGGTATGAGACCCTTTGATTTTTGCAAAATTTAATGTTCCTGCGTCATCACCAATCAGCAAGCCTCCTGGAAAAGTCATTTTGGGCTGTGATTGAATACCACCTTTAGTGATGGCTCTCGCACCATACGAAATGCGTTCACCTCCTTTTAAATATTGACTTATTTTAGGATGGTGTTTGTAACGTTGAAACTCGTCAAATGGACTCACATGAGGATTGGAGTAGGACAAATCTGTAATTAGTCCAACGACGACTTGAGAGTCTTCAATATGGTATAAAAAACCTCCGCCTGCAGTGCCACTTTCATTTAGTGGCCAGCCCGCTGAATGAACAACTTTACCCTGTTGATGTTTTTCCTTAGGAATTTTCCATAACTCTTTTATGCCAATACCATAATGTTGCGGCTCTTTGCCTATATCTAACTCAAACTTGGTGATGAGTTTTTTACCCAGATGACCACGGCAGCCTTCTGCGAATACAGTATATTTTGCTAATAATTCCATTCCAGGCATATAACCGTCTTTATGACTACCATCTTCTGCAACCCCCATATCTCCAGTCAGTACACCTTTGACGCTACCATCTTCAGCATAAATGATATCGTCTGCGGCAA
Source organism: Gammaproteobacteria bacterium (assembly GCA_030432465.1). GTDB lineage: Bacteria > Pseudomonadota > Gammaproteobacteria > Enterobacterales > Kangiellaceae > Aliikangiella. Next base: position 2,871 of record JAUIHB010000256.1, on the reverse strand, counting down.
AACCTGGAAATATTTCAACCCCAAGAGCTTCTGCCTGCTCAGCCAGCCAGCGGCACAGGTTACCTAGACTGATAATATAATTACCGTGGTTATGCATGGTCTTAGGAGCAAAGAAATTAGGTATTTTAAGGCCGCTGGTTGCATTGTTAAGCAACAGAATATCATCGCCTGTCACTTCGGTGTTGAGTGGAGCACCTGATTCTTTCCAGTTAGGAAGTAACTCGTTGAGTGCTTTAGGTTCAAAAACTGCGCCAGATAATATATGCGCACCAATTTCTGAGCCTTTTTCAACAACACAAATCATTAGATTTTGTTGATTTTCTTGTGAGATTTGAGCTAGTCGTATCGCGGTTGACAATCCCGCAGGTCCAGCACCAACAATTACTACATCAAACTCCATAGACTCTCGTTCCATGGACACCCCCTTGTTAAAAATTTGTGCTTAAACATAGTGATTAGATACGCCATAATGTAAAAAAACGTTACGGAATAGCCAATATTTTAAGCAATATTTGTGATTAACTGACTACTGATATCAGCAAGTCAAATAGTGGTTATAAGTGGAAAGTAGGGCATTATACCTGATTTTGGTTGACGTTAAACGCATAAAGCGGCAAGATCCCCGCTTCTTTTTAAATCCGATATTGTTGGGTATGTTTTGAGAGGTAATTCAATGAATTACAAACATCAAAACAGTTAATAATACAACTAGTTCAAAGCCCATTTAAACACGATAGGTGTCTGCATGAAAATACTAGTAACAGTTAAACGAGTCGTTGATTACAACGTAAAGGTGCGGGTAAAAGACGACAATTCAGGTGTTGAAACCGCTAATGTCAAAATGTCTATGAATCCATTTTGTGAAATTGCTGTTGAAGAAGCGGTTCGTCTTAAGGAAAAAGGTGTTGCGAGTGAAATTATCGTTGCGTCAATTGGTCCTGCTCAAGCTCAAGAAACGCTGAGAACTGCGTTAGCTCTTGGTGCTGATAAAGCGATTCTAGTCAAAACAGATGAAGAAGTTCAGCCGTTAGCGGTTGCTAAAATTCTTAAAGAAATAGTGGCTAAAGAATCACCAGAAATGGTTATTATGGGAAAACAATCGATCGACGGTGATAACAATCAATCAGGTCAAATGTTAGCTGCGCTGCTGGATTGGCCTCAAGGAACGTTTGCATCGGAAATTAACGTGAGCGATGGTAAGGTTGCGGTGACTCGTGAAATCGATGGTGGGTTAGAAACTTTAGAACTAACGTTACCAGCCGTTGTGACTTCTGATTTACGATTAAATGAGCCTCGTTTTGCATCACTTCCTAATATTATGAAGGCCAAACGCAAGCCTCTGGAAGAGGTTTCTTCAGCGGATTTAGGAGTAGATATTGCACCTAGAACCAAAACTTTGAAAGTTGAAGCGCCAGCACAACGTGAAGCTGGTATTAAGGTTGATTCTGTTGCAGAACTTGTCGATAAATTGAAAAATGAAGCGAAGGTGATCTAATGGCTATTTTAGTAATTGCAGAACATAACAATCAAGAGTTAGGCGCAGCAACACTTTCGACTATAGCCGCCGCATTAAAAATTGGAAATGATATTCATGTTCTAGTTGCAGGTAAAAGTTCACAACCTGTTGCCGAATCAGTGTCTGTTTGTGAAGGCGTAACAAAAGTATTGCATGCTGAGCATGAAGCGCTGGAGCATGCAACTGCAGAAAGTTTAACGGCTATTGTGGTTGAGCTAGCGTCAAATTATTCACATATTCTCGCTGCAGCCTCAACGTTTGGTAAGAACTTTATGCCGAGAATAGGCGCTAAACTCGATGTACAGCCAATTTCCGATATTATCAGTGTTGAAAGTGAAGATACTTTTAAGCGTCCAGTTTATGCTGGAAATGCAATTGCGACAGTTCAGTCTACCGATGCAATTAAAGTTATCACTGTTCGTGCAACAGGTTTTGATGCCGTTGCGACCTCTGGCGGTAGTGCTGTTGTTGAGAGTTTAACGGTTGATGGACATATTTCACAAAAATCTAAATTTGCATCTCAAGAATTAACTAAATCTGAAAGACCTGAGTTAACAGCAGCTAAAATTATTATTTCTGGTGGTCGAGGTATGGGAAGCGGTGAAAATTTCCACATGCTGGAAGAAATTGCCGACAAACTTGGAGCGGCAGTTGGTGCTTCTCGAGCAGCGGTTGACGCAGGTTTCGTACCTAATGATTATCAAGTTGGTCAAACAGGTAAAATTGTTGCACCTGAACTTTATATTGCTGTAGGAATTTCTGGAGCGATTCAACATCTTGCAGGTATGAAAGATAGTAAAGTGATCGTGGCAATTAATAAAGACGAAGAAGCACCTATTTTTCAAGTTGCGGACTATGGTTTAGTTGCTGATTTGTTTCAAGCAATACCAGAGCTTAAAGATGCATTATGATTTTTTACTTACAGCTAAAAAATTAATTTTTTAAAAGGTTCTTTCGAGAACCTTTTTTTATGAGAAAGCAGTGTACATAGGGATATAATTGTTTTATGACAGAGGAAAGTAATAAAAAACAATCAAATATAACGCGAAGAAAGTTTTTAACTTTTAGTGTTACGGGTCTTGCCTTAGTTTCTTCCGCAACTTTTTATTGGCCAAACCGCTGGCAGTATATTGTTATTCATCATTCTGTTGGTAACTATGGGAATATTAATTTTTTACAGAGAGTTCATCGAGAGCGTCAGCCAAAGGATCCGATTGATGCGATTCCTTATCATTATATCATTGGTAATGGTAACGGAATGAAAATGGGAGAAATTGCTAGCGACTGGCGTAAAGAAAATAACTTATGGGGAGCTCACTTATCTAACCGTAATCCAGGTAAAAATTTTCGTGGTA
>JAUIHB010000255.1 GCA_030432465.1 Gammaproteobacteria bacterium | reverse complement strand
GAAATTGATAACGTTTTACGTAAGAAAATGGCCGAAGAAGATTTAGAATATTGGTATACCAGCGCGGAAGAGTTTTATGACTTTTATCAAATAGCAATCGCAAAAAAGAAATTTAACAAAGCCGCTTTCTTTTTACATCAAGCTACCGAAAATTTATTTTCAACCAACCTTTTAGTTTTCACCCACTACAAACCCAGCACGCACGACATCGAAAAACTTTATTCACTGGTCAACAGTTTGCACAACGATTTTAAAACAGCTTTTCCATTAACAAGCGACAAAGAAAAAGCCCTATTCAAATTACTCAGACGCGCCTATGTCAAAGCGCGCTACAACAAAACCTACACCATCACCCAAGCACAACTGGAATGGCTGGCTAAATGTGTTGAAAGGCTAAAAATTCTGACGCACAAGTTATGTCAGGAGAAAATTGAGAGTTTTTGAATGTGCTTGTACTTTAAACAACAAAATCAATCGTAAACGTTCAGCAGATATTGCCGAGTTTGACATTTTTACAAATTGCACCCAGACATCTTTGTCAGCTAACTACCACCAGTAGCTGAGCCAAAAAGCACGATAGCGAAAATCGTCCAATCGTTAATTATATGCGCACCTGTTGAGACCCAAATGTTTTTCGTCTTGATGTAGGCAAGCGACAACACTAAACGAGCGCTTCCGATGACCAGAAGGCATTGGATCAGGTTCCAATTATAGGACGGCAGGTGCGCAAGGCCAAAGAGAACTGATGACAGCAACCAGGCTAGCAGAAACGCACTAGTTCGGGACAAATTGAGCCTCTCATAGGCTACGTACAGTATTGCAAGAAAAGGTAGTATTGTCAGTACTTCTTCGCCGAACAACTGCGGAATGGTGCGCAGGAAGAACAGTACTCGTTCTTTGGTATCCATGTCAGCAAGACCACTCACTGCCAAGTTCGTCTCCGCACCAAACTGTTTCATTATCAGCGTACCGACTAGGATACTGACAACCAGATTCAGCACAGCAAAACCAAGCATCCACCCCAAATCCACATCACGTAGACGATAGAAAAGGCAGCGCCAGTAAGGGCCAGCAATAATTCGCAGGGTCACAAGCGGAATTGCCGGAAATAACAGTGTGCGGACAAAGATGCCCAGATTACCGGTGAGTATTGCCACCTCACTCGTTATGCAGGCAAAGCCCACTGCTACTGCAATGAGGATGCTCAACCACTGCATCGACGATAGAGCAACAGGATGACCATCATAAAAAGGAAAATCCTTCTCAGGCTGTTCTAGCCAGTTTATCCGGGTCTTTCCCAATACCTTGTTGGCTTCCGTCATTGCCACTTAATACCCTTTCTAAATTTTTTCATATGCTGCCTCTTTATCCATTGTAAAATTATATGACATTATTAGAATCACCGATAATGAGAATGATCACATAGCAAATGTTATGTCTTTGTACCCCTTAATCAGTAACTCAGATTTAGTTGAATTACCTTTCTTGGCGTATTTTAACGCATCAGCACACGTTTGAGCCAAGGTAAAATGAATAGCCGGGAGGCTTTCTGGCTCATATCGATCAATAAACTCCTGATCAAAAGGCAACCTTGGCATTTCCGTAAACCTTAAGGCCTTATAAAGAAAACTCCATGAAGATACTAGTGCAATGTATGTTATTGCTACAGCGACACATATAACCCACTGAACAAAAGTTTCAGCTGGAAAAAATGCTTCCGAGTAAAACCTTAGAAGAGTCAAATACACGACGATACCGACAGAAAATAAGCTAAAGTATTCTGCTAATTTATACTCTATATTACAAAACCACTGCAACTCATCTTCAAAAGCGGCACGGCCGTAATTATCAAGAAATTCTTGCTTTTCGTTCTTCATCCAGATGCCCTACTTAGAACACCGTATTTTGGGAACATAACGCTAAGTTCTTCAGAGAGGAATTTTCTATCCAAATCTGAACAACGTCTGGTTAGTTGCTTTTAATGACAGTATTTATCCATTTAAAATAACTTGAAATTCTAACTTGATAAGCATTGGTTTCATACAAGCCCCCTCTAAATAAAGAAAGATCTCCATTCCAAGATTGCCAACTAGATAGTCCAACTAAATATGAGCTATTGTTCTCTATAATTACAGACGAACCACCACTATCACCGGAACCATGCATACCCTCCAAGTCGACTGCATTTGAAGGACGATTAAACCTAAAAGATAACCAATTACCATCTGCTACTTCAATAACATTTTGAAATAAATTCATAGTTCTAATTTTTTTGGTTTCAGCTACTTCACCAATAAGTCCATTGCCAGTAGCGCCTCGACCATGAACCGTAATTGTCTTTCCTTGCTCATTGTTACCTTCGTATAGTTTTATTGGCGTTATATCATCAACATTTGATGATAATTTAATAAGAGCTATATCATCTCTTTTTTTGAAAAAATCCATTAAAGGTTTAGAATCACCTTTAAATAAAGACTCATCTGGTTTTGTGTAACCAGAATGAATTACTACTTTAGCTATTTCATAATCTTTATTTCCAACTTTGATCGCCTTGCCTGTGTAATCATAAAAAATAGTGTGTGCAACGGTAACAATCCATTGTGGTGCAATTAGAACACCATGACCTTCATGCGGCATATCCACTAAATATTCTGGGGGCTTGGCAACTTCATAATCATTTGCTGGAATATCATGTCGCTTGATCACAGCAAAACTGTATTGTGATGATGTGAGCAATACGAAGATCAAAGATATTAAAAGTTTCATTTGTTCTCGATGTTATGATTATTGGCAACTGACTGATGATTCTATTCAATAAACCACAGTAACGGGATAAATTACTAAACAAGAATTTTAAATTGATTAAAATCAACAGTTTATAGCTACATGATTTTTTTGCAAGCGTAATTTCTTTTATTAGTTTGAATATTGCCCACTCTCTAAATTAAAATAAATATTAATATCAACTGGTTAGCTGGCTTTTCAAGCGTAGCATGCAGCATAAGCTTGACATAGGACACTTGTATGAGTAGTTCGGCTGGTCAGACTGCCATGTCATATTTAAGTTGCTCTATTATTTCGACACAGATCTTTAAATTCTACATCTAAAGGTCGGTTGAGTGCTCTACATCAAACTTCATTTCATCTTCAAGCTCTGCTGTTTCAAGCTCACTGGTTTGAGTGTCAACCACTGATACGGTTTCGCCCTTCTTGATATGAGCAGGTATAAACCGGTTTACTGAATATCTTTGATGTAGGTAATACGGGAGGTTGCTGTTAAGCCAATTTTATGGGCATCGAAATAATTCGATACTCTTCGATTGCTAGGCAAATATTACGAAACGTCACGATTTGCCAGTTTATCTTCAATCTTTATTTATCTGAGTTAGAACTATACTTTTTAATTAGCATAGCTCATCAAACGTCAAATCAAATTTCCCCAGAACCTGTTTTAATCGGTGAGAATCATTTGTCGATTTTTTATTCAAACGAGAAACACCAAAAAGCTTTCTTCCTGCATCGGCCATCGACTTTGAGCTTTTACATACCTGACTGACTCCCATCAATAAATACTGGTCGAACAGGTCAAGTTGACTGGCTTTCTCTTCGCCAAGTAGTTTAACCGCAACATTACAGGGGTCGTTGGCACGCGGTAAATCATCACACCAGTATTCTTTTAATCGTGTAATTTCATCTTCAACAATGTCTTCGGATATGCGTCCACCCTCGGATAAAGTTGCCATACGGGTAACGCTGGAATTAAGATCTCTAAAGTTAGCTTTCCAGAGCGCAGCGGGAGATGTCGCAAATTTCATATAACTTGCTCTCGCCCCTTTATTAAAGCTCACTAGATGCCCGGCTTTCTGGGCAAATTTTTTTAACTCAAAATCCAGATTTGGCTCCAAGTCTTCAATGCGTTCTTTTAATGAAGGGAGTTGATAACTCCAAAGATTAATTCGAGCTAATAAGTCTTCGCGAAACTTTCCCTCAGCCACATTTTTATTCATATTGTTATTGGTACCAGCTATCAGTTGAAAATCACTTTTTATTTCCTTATCTGCGCCGAGTGGCAGATAATTTTTTTCTTCTATCGCTCTCAGTAACATTGCCTGCTCATCCAACCCGAGTTCTGCAATTTCATCCAGAAATAATAACCCTCCGTCCGCTTCTTTAAGTAATCCGTTACGGGCTTCAACAGCTCCCGTAAAAGCACCTTTGCTATGGCCAAATAATGTAGACATGGCTTTATCACCTAGCAACGTTGCACAATTTACTACCACAAACTTACCCGATATTTGGCCCCGCTGTTGCTTCAATTCAAAAATTCGTTTGACTAATTGAGTTTTACCCGCACCGGTAGCACCAGTAATTAGCATCGGCTCCTTTGATAATAGTGATACTTTTTCTAGCTGCTCGATCATTTTATTGAATTTAGAATTACGTGTTTCGATACCTGACTTCAGATAATCAACGCCTGTCACTCGTTCCTGATTAAAGCGTGAAGCAATTTGATCATAACGTGATAGATCCAGATCGATAATCTGATATTTTCCTACCGTCGGACTTTCTTTATTACCGGGAGAAGTCTGAAAGAGCTTTCCTGGCAGATAATGAGTTTCGGTCAATAAGTACAAACAAATCTGGGCGACGTGAGTACCTGTTGTAATGTGGATCAGATACTCTTCTTCATCGGGTTTGAATTGGTAGCTTTGGCTAAAATCAAACAGTTGGCTATAGACCAATTCAAAATCCCACGGATCAGAAAAATCTACTTGATGAAACTGGACGTGAGTTTCTGGAGAAACCGTCTCAATATCTTGCTTTACTTGCTCAGCTAAGCGTTTAAAGCCTTTTTCATGTAATAAAACTAAAGTATCGACAATCATGTCTTCTTGCTGACAAAGTGCAATATTGGGTCGCCACTTATCCCAGCGTTTTGCATTTTTTCCTCTTCTATCGAGGTTTGTGCCTAAGATACTCACGACAGTGGTTTTTCTATTTTTTTTATGCTTCATATCTTTATTTATATATCTATATTTATTTCGATAGATTATTTCACTCACATGATTCTCTGTCAATTTGAAAATTTATAGCGAAATTAAATTTATCTAATAAATACAATAAGTTAAAAAATCATTCTCTTTTTTTATAAAATTGGCACGAAGCTCGCATTATGTGTCGATATAAACAACGAAGTTATAAATCAAGAATAAGAAAACAGGATAGAACAATGCAGAATCAATACGAAGTAATGGAATCAGATGGTGTACCAATTAAATCCTGGACCAGAGGCGTACCATTTGAAGATCAAGCAAGACAACAATTAAAAAACATTGCATCTCTACCCTTTATTCATAAATGGGTCGCAGCAATGCCCGATGTACATTTAGGAAAAGGCGCGACTATTGGAAGTGTAGTTCCAACTGTGGGTGCTGTTATTCCTGCAGCCGTTGGTGTCGATATTGGGTGCGGAATGATGGCGGTTAAAACCAATATGAATGCAAGCCAATTGCCTGACAATTTGTTTGCTATGCGTTCGGCGATTGAAGCGGCAGTTCCTCACGGACGCTCTGCTCGCGCAAGAAAAGGAAGAGATAAAGGGTCTTGGAATAACTTGCCGTCAGATGTTGTGATTGCGTGGAATAATTTATCTGCAGACTTTGATCGATTGTGCGATAAGCATGCAGTATTGAAAAATACTAACAACGTAGCTCACTTGGGAACATTGGGAACAGGTAACCACTTCATTGAGATTTGTTTAGATGAAGCAGATCAAGTTTGGTTTATGTTGCATAGCGGATCACGTGGAGTCGGAAACAGAATAGGGACTCATTTCATCGAGCAAGCTAAAAAGGATATGCAGAGATGGCATATCAATTTGCCCGATAAAGATTTGGCTTACTTGCCAGAAGGAAGCGATCACTTTAACGATTATGTTGAGGCGGTTGAATGGGCTCAGAATTTTGCTAGAACAAACCGTGAAGTCATGATGCAAAGAGTGATTGGTGCAGTTAAATCGAGTTTAAGCTTTGATTTTGA
>JAUIHB010000254.1 GCA_030432465.1 Gammaproteobacteria bacterium | reverse complement strand
GCGTTTTGACTGGCAGTCTTCTGTGAAAAAGCAGAATCTACTTGTTCACTTTGTATGCGGTTATCACCTCCAGCTTCTTGTGAAGTTTTGAGAGCAGAAGTTTGAGTAACCAATTCAACACTGTTAATTTTGTCACTCAAATCTTGGTAAAACCAATAAAAAACGCCCCAACTAATCACTAGCGCACACGCAAAAGCAATACTCAGCCATTGCCAAAGCTTCACTCGGCTAAGCAACCACTCATCGCCCATCAACTCATCGTCATAATGTGCAACGTTAATATCAGGAACCTTCGCCGCATCTGAAGAAGATTGTTTACCGCTAAGAGACTCTAATAAAATTGACATTTACAATACCTTACTCTGGTTTCACCAAGAGCGGAATACCATTAATCATTTCCTGATTAATTTTCAAAATTGTTTTCATACCTGCAACGCCATCAGCTTTAATATTTCTTTGTTGTTGATAAGCAATCACTTTCGTTTTGAGTTCTTCATCAAATTTTTCAGTGACCGAATCATTGGATTGGTTAATCATATTCAACATTTGCGACAACCATTCTACCGTTTCACCAGTGTCCCACATTTTTATATTTTGATCATAACCCACAGGAACTTGCCATAAAATTAAAAACTCGCCAGTCCATATAGTCGATAATTCATCAAGTCTCAGTTGCGTTTCTTTATTACCAAAAACGACTAACGCATCCAAACCTTTTAGTTCCTTAACTACCCCCCAAAACTCCCCTTGCAGACCTGCGGAAAACTTTAGTAATGCAGGGCGGTTATAAGAACGTAGAGATTGCCAGTTACCTTGCTCACGAAAACATTGTAAGCCGTACTGTAATGCAAAAGCACAGGCATCACCGTCTTTAAAAGGTGAGTACTCTATTTGCCATAAGGTTAATAAATTACTAAACGAGAATCGTCCATTTCCATCCCAACGCTCTTGACCGATAAGTCGATCAAGTAAGTTTTGATTAACCACTAACGAGCCAGTATCAACCTGAGAATCTTTTGAACTAATTTTCCCGCTATATGCTGGCGATGACTGGGAAGTTTCTGTTTTCTCATCAGGTTCATAAGCGATCACATTTTGGTTACCGGCACGACCAATCCAAAATGCAATTAACGCGACAAGAAGAGCACCTCCTGCAACAATACCAACCTGCTTCCACTGAGGCTTTTGGGTTACTAAATAGGCTTGCTCTGAGCCTTTAATTTCGCCCATAATTTCTTTAACCGCTTCGGTCATGATTATCTTACCGACGCGCTCCTGACGTCGAGCAGCCGCAGCATATAGGGCACGATCGCATATGGTATTAATTAAACGTGGAATACCTTGAGTTTTTTCATGTAAATACTCTATTGCTTGTCTTGAAAATAATGCCTTGGTTCCACCTGCGATACGTGTACGATGTAAAATATAAGCTGCGGTTTCTTTTAGCTGCAATGGACGCAAATGATATCTTGCCGTAACTCGCTGAGCCAATTGACGAAGCTCTCTGCGAGCCAGTTTTTCCTGAAGCTCCGGTTGTCCAACCAAAATGATCTGGAGCAATTTTTGCTGGTTAGTTTCCAAGTTTGTCAGTAAACGAATTTGTTCCAAAACATCAGTTTGCAAGTTTTGTGCTTCATCAATCATGACAACAACATTCAAATCTTGTTCATAACAAAGCAATAAATATTCGCTTAACCGATCAGTTAATATTTTGAGGCTATTACAGTTTTCCGGGTAGTCTATTTTTAGTTCATCACAAATCGTAGCCAACAATTCCAAACTGTCTAACTTGGGGTTAAGAACAAAGGCGAGTCGGGTTGAATCAGGCAACTGCTGCAATAAGCAGCGGCAAACGGTGGTTTTACCAGTGCCGACTTCGCCCGTTAACAGAACAAAACCGCCACCATAAGTCAAGTGCGATAACGCTTCTCGATAACGGTTACTCATAAACAAAAAACGCGGATCAGGCGATATTGAGAATGGCTTTTCTTTGAGTGAAAAATAATCGAGATACATAATGCTTAATTTTGATTAACAAAAAACAAGTCTATAAGTCTTTGCGGCTGAATTTGGCTAAATAACAAAATCAGCGTATATTGCTAATACTTACCCTAAAAAAATATAATCATTTAATCTATCATTATCTAGTACATAATTATCAAATACCCAATAATGACGAATAACTAAAGACTAATTATCTTAAATATATAACTACCCTAAATATAAAGGAGCTATGATGAGTGACAACCACAACCCAAGTCAAGAAGAAAGAAACTTCGCGATGTTTTGTCATTTGGGCGCTTTCTGCGGTGCCATATTCCCTTTCGGCAGTATTATCCTACCATTAGTTTTATGGCAAATTAAAAAAGAGCAATCAGCATTTATTGATTATCATGGAAAAGAAGCCGTCAATTTCCAACTCACCATGTTAATTGCGTTTATCATCGCCACAGTATTAATCGTTGTTATAATCGGTATCCCTCTATTAATCGGCTTGTTTATTTTTGATCTGGTTATGATTATTATTGCAGGAATCAAAGCAAATGACGGCATCCATTACCGTTATCCTTTTTGTATTCGATTTATCAAATAAATCAAATTTGGAATATTAAATATTAATTCACATGCAAGTATTTTTAGTTGGCGGTGCAGTCAGAGACAAACTCCTTAATTATCCGGTAATAGAACACGACTGGGTAGTCGTTGGCGCGACGCCACAGCAGATGATACGTCGGGGTTTTAAACAAGTAGGTAAAGACTTTCCGGTGTTTTTGCACCCAGAGTCTCATGATGAATATGCGCTAGCCAGAACCGAGCGAAAATCAGGTCAAGGTTATTATGGTTTTGAAGTACACGCTGAGCCTGATGTTACCTTAGAGCAGGATTTACAACGCCGCGACTTAACCATCAATGCGATAGCTATGTCACACGACGGAGACATCATTGATCCTTATAACGGACAAAGGGATATTGAAAAACGCATATTACGTCATGTATCTCCCGCATTTAACGAAGATCCGTTACGAGTACTAAGAGTTGCCCGGTTCGCCGCTAGATATGCCCATCTGGGGTTTAATATCGCACCAGAAACTTTAAAGCTAATGGATAGCATAGTTGCTTCTGGCGAACTACAGACAATTGCCGCAGAAAGAGTCTGGAAAGAAACCGTACGTGCTATCAGCGAACGCTCACCACAGGTTTATTTCGAAACGTTAAGGACTTGTGGCGCTTTAAAAGACTGGTTTCCTGAGCTCGATGTGCTTTGGGGGATCCCTAACCCACCACAATGGCACCCAGAAATAGATACCGGCATACATACTATGATGGTATTGGAACAAGCGGCTATTTTAAGCCATGACACTGTCACTCGCTTTGCTGCGCTTTGTCATGATCTGGGCAAAGGACTAACACCAGAAGAAGAACTCCCCAGCCATATCGGCCATGAAAAAAGCGGTATTCCGCTGGTAGAGAAATTATGTCAACGGCTTAAGACACCTACGGAATATCAACAGTTAGCCAAAATAGCCAGCGAATATCATTTACATTTACATAAATTTGCAGAGCTAAAAGCAAGCACCGTCGTTAAAGTATTAGAAAGAACGGATGCTTTTCGAAAACCGGAACGTTTTGAGCAATTTTTACAGGTTTGTGAAGCCGATTTTAAAGGGCGGACAGGCTTTGAAAAACGTGACTACCCGCAAGCAAAATTGATGCGTCAAACTCTCCAACTTTGTCAGAAAATAAAGCCTCAGGAGTTTATTGCCAAAGGCATACAAGGAAAAAAAATTGGTGAAGCCATTCATCAAGAAAGAATCAATCAAGTCAGACAGTTTATGCTTGATAACCCTGTGGCAGACTAACAACTCATTGAAAGTAATCAAAACAACACAGGGCTATTCATACAATAATTGCTAAATACAACAATTACTAAACTGACTAAACCATCAATAAAATCAATATCAAGCCAAGCGCTAAACGGTAGTAAATAAACGGTTTAAAACCAATTTTATCTAATAAAATCAAGAAGTAATGAATACATGTTAGCGCCGCAGCAGCAGAAACTACGGTTCCCAGAGCGATAAGCCCCCAATCAACGGGTAGTTCAGAAGTTGCCAGTTCAAGCGACTTTACTCCTCCCGGTAAAATGATTGCTGGAATGGAGAGTAAAAACGAAAATCTAGCTGCCGCAGTTCTAGTTAACCCCAGCATCAACGCAGCAGTCATGGTGATCCCAGAGCGTGAAGTCCCGGGAATGAGCGCAATGGCCTGAGCGCAGCCAATAAAAAGAATATCTTTAACACTCAACGAATATTCATCTCTGGACTCTTTAGCTCGACTATCCGCCCACCATAACACCAAAGCAAAAATAATAGTTGTCGCAGCTATCACCTGAGTAGCTCTCAGGTGATTTTCAACAATATCCAGAACGTGAAAAGCAATCCCCACCAGACCAACAGGGACAGTTCCCCAAATAACCGCCCATGCCAATCTACCATCGGCACTTTTCTGTCCTTTAAAAACCCAAGCAAACCAAGCTGCAATCATATCTGCAACTTCTTGCCGAAAATAAATTAACACCGCCGCTAAAGAGCCAACATGTACAGCAACATCAAAAGCAAGTCCTTGCTCTGACCAACCTAGTAGTTGTGAGGGTAAAATAAGATGAGCCGAACTCGAAATTGGTAAAAACTCAGTTAAGCCCTGCATTATGGCGAGTAAAACGGCTTGCACCCAATCCATGTTTAATTCCTGTTAATTCAATCAGTTTTAAAAAGTCATGCTTGTATTATTTGTTCAGATAATAAATCAATGCCAAAACCATTAATTGGGCAAACGTTAATATCCAGAAATAAAGTCCCGCCAGTAATAGTTTAGCCAGAGTCGACTCGGCTTTTTGATTTCGAAAACTGGCAACAGATGACACCACAAGTGAAATCGTCATCACAACAAAAAGGTAAGTTTTCCAAGGTGTTTGACCTGCGGCAAAAACAGGGGGACTTATCAGAAGAAAAACACCCATAAACCATAACGACAAAATAAATTTTTGCATCAAATCGTCCTGCTAAACGAAAATTGGCGCTATTGTATAGAAAAGTGACTTTACAATCGATATAAATGATCTTGAAAACTAAACCCCGACAAACGTCTGGAATCATTTTTACTTAACTGAATCACCTTAATCACCTCGCCCATTTGCCCTGGCGTCATTAATTTTTGCAGTTGCTGACTGAGCGCATAATGCGCAGCGGTTAGTGGCTCATCATTATGAGAAATAAGCGTTTCAACTTGTTCAAGTACACCATTTTCCAACAAAAAACCTGCTTGAGTTGTAAATCCCGTCACTTGTAGTTTTTGCTTAACGGCACTCGCTGCCAGCGCTGAGAAATCGACATGCGCAGTAATATCTTGCAAACCAACCAATTCTAGAGGGTTACTGTGAGAGCGATGGCGGCTAAAACACTTTAAAGTACCTTGCTCGCGCTGAGGATGATAAAACTCTTTTTCTGGATACCCGTAGTCAAATAACAAAATATTACCTGTACTTAAACAATTTTCCAGAGCGCTAATCCAGCCGTCAATCTGTGGACGCAACTCCGTTTGATAACTCAATGGATAATTATGTAGTTTTTCTACTAATCGATTTGGCAGTTTATCTGTTGGAACACAATCTCCTTGGCACCATTCAAAGCTTCCATTATTAATGCAGATATCTAAATAACACCAACCTTGTTCAGTGTTTATAATGCGTTCGCATGGAATAGCATCAATAACTTCATTAGCAAGAATAATTCCGCGAAAGTCGCTGGGTAAAGTACTCAACCAACTAACAGAGTTTAACAATTGCGGGACTTTCTGGGCGATAAGTTGATACTGCTGACTTTGTAAGCTGGCCGATGGTTCAAGAATAAAATAATGTTCGGGCAGCTTATTGGCAAGCTCTAGATAACCTAACAAATCTGCAGCTAAACTACCATTCCCTGCGCCAAGCTCTAAAATATTAAAACCCGATATATTCTCTGCGGCTTGATAACTTTGTAAT
>JAUIHB010000253.1 GCA_030432465.1 Gammaproteobacteria bacterium | reverse complement strand
GTGCTCAACGCACTCAAATATTCAGAGGGATGCCCTGATCCTGAAATGACCATTACCTATGGAGCTGGTTTCATAGATGTTGAGGTGAAGGATTTTGGAATTGGTATTCCCGATAAAGACAAAGAAGGTTTGTTTGAGTCATTTTCGCGTGCCAGCAATGTTGGTGATATTGAGGGGACCGGCCTGGGGCTTGTTATAGTGCGCCAATTCGTAGAAATGCATGATGGCACGATAAGCTTCGAAAGTGAGCTCAAGAAGGGTTCTACCTTTAAGATTCACCTGCCTAACATCTAGATTCTTATATTCTCATTGATAGTATATAAAAACTGACGTCTCTTTTCAGAAACGCCAGCTCTCGTGTTTTTTTAAAAATCAGATTGATCAGAAGTAAAAACCAAATTTCACAAGAGGGAGAAAACCCTCCTCCGGCTATTCCGCCAAGGCATCAATCATCCCATTGAAAACGAAAAACAGCTAGCCCGTTTAATTGGAGAATCTAGAAACTCAAAAGTCAGGCTGGCTCATAAAGTTAAAACTAACCGAGCAGCTTGGCTCGATATGGCAAATCGTAATTTAAAAGAAATGTTAATTGCTAAGCTTGCAAGTAAAAACCATCACCAGAAACGTATGCAATGTTTAATGGATGAGTTAAGTCTCGATAAACTCCCGTTACGAATGGAATGTTTTGATATCAGTCATTTTCAAGGAGAAAATACTGTGGCTTCTTGTGTGGTTTTTGAACAGGGACAAGCAAAGAAAGCGGATTATCGGCGATTTAATATCAAAGATGTGGCAGCTGGTGATGATTATGCTGCAATCGAACAGGCTGTCAGGCGTCGCTACGAAAGACTAGTTAAAGAAGAAGCCAAGTTGCCGGATTTACTTATTATTGATGGAGGGAAGGGGCAACTTAATCAAGCGCAGAAAGTGCTGGAAGAATTGGAACTTGAGCAAATTACCTTAATCAGCGTTGCCAAAGGAAGCGACCGTAAAGTGGGAATGGAACAAATATTTTTCCCTTCAGAGGCTATTGCAAGGCGTTTAGAAGAAGACTCGTTGGCACTTCACTTAATTCAAGCGATTCGCGATGAAGCACACAGGTTTGCTATTACCGGACATCGAGGTAAGCGAGATAAACAACGGAAAGTTTCTGTGCTAGAAGGAATACCTGGTGTTGGCGCAAAACGCCGTCGCGCTATTATTCAACATTTTGGTGGTTTACAAGAAGTAAAGCGAGCAGGGGTTAGTGATTTAAAGCAGGTAGAGGGTATTAGTCAAAGCTTGGCTCAGGTCATTTACGATCATTTGCATTAAGTTTTCACTATATTGGATAATTGCTAAATATTTTAAGCAGCATTATCATTAATTAGTGAGCAGTATCTCACTGCTTTCATTCAATCACTGAATTAAGGATGACATCTGATGAGTGGATGTTAAAATGGGTTATCTTTGCAAAAATAAATAAATTCATGAATATTGCTAATCTGCTAACATCTTTTCGAATAATCTGTATCCCATTATTGGTTTTTTTCTTTTATTTGCCTGTATCTTGGGGACAAACTACGGCTGCTTTGATATTTGCAGTTGTTGGTTGGACTGATTGGTTTGATGGTTGGGTTGCTCGTAAATTTGATATGCAATCACCTCTTGGTGAGTTTTTAGATCCGGTGGCAGATAAGCTAATGGTTGCGGCTTCTTTAGTCTTATTGGTTGAGCAACATGCAACTATCTGGATTGCAGCACCAGCTTTAGTGATTATTAGCCGTGAGATTACAGTATCTGCTTTGCGCGAATGGATGGCTGAGTATGGTGAAAGATCGGCTATTAAGGTGGTATTTGTTGCCAAGGTGAAAACCTTGATGCAGTTATCCGCAATTTTCTTTTTATTGCTAGCTGGAAGCGAAGATGGAACCACATCTATCTGGGGACATTCTTGGCTTTATATTTTTGGGTATATTTTCTTGTATGTTGCTGTTGGGTTGACACTTTGGTCAATGTATATTTATTTAAAAGTGACATGGCCTTTGTTGGCCGAAGCTAAATATAAAAAGCCGCCTAAATCATAAATTTATTCTGCTGGATCAGTTCTTCGCTGAAAATGCTCAACTTTCTTTATTTGTGATTTTAATAAGTTTAGAAATGAGCTCTGATTCAATTACTGCACATTGAAGTTTGCTATTTAAATTCAATGCGTTAGACTCAATATACGAGCCATATTTTGTACTAAACCTATGCAAGCAATACCTTCCAGTAAAACTGATCTTGTTAGCTTTGTGACCCAACTAGAGAAAGCTAGTGTCATTGACACTGAGCAAGCTAAAGCTGCTATTCGTAAATTACGTAGCAACAAACAAACAGGACATCCAATTAATCAGGTCGCAACGCTTAACTTAAAATCGAAGTCTATGCGTAAAACACTGAATGCAGAAGTATTGTCAGAATGGTTTGCTGATTTAAATCAGTTACCTTATGTGCGTCTCGATCCACTTAAAATAGACGTTGATAGCGTGACTGCGGTTATGTCAAAAGCTTTTGCAATTCGGCACGATATTCTCGCTTGTGATGTTACAAAAAACGAAGTGAGTATTGCTGCAATTGATCCAACAGAAATAAGCTGGGAAGCAGGACTAACGCATATCTTGCGAAAACCAATTAAACGGGTTTTTGCTAATCCTGAAACGGTTCGCCGTTTGCAACATGATTTTTACAATTTAAGTCACTCAATGAAAGGGGCGTCGGGCGAAAGCTTGCAAAATCTAAAGGTTGCTAATTTAGAGCAATTATTAGAAGTTGGCAAAGCTGGAGACATTGATGCGAATGATCAGCATGTTGTGCAAATTGTTGACTGGTTATTGCAATATGCGTTTGCTGAGCGAGCGAGCGATATTCATATTGAGCCTCGTCGGGAGTTTGCCAATATTCGACTAAGGATTGATGGTGTTTTACATAAAGTTTATGAAATGCCAGCAAACATTGCTGCTGCTGTTATCGCACGATTTAAAATATTAGGGCGTATGGATGTTGCTGAGAGGCGCAAACCGTTAGATGGTCGAATAAAAACTAAAACACCGAAAGGCTTAGAAATAGAGTTACGTTTATCAACACTACCAACTGCATTTGGTGAAAAGCTTGTTGCACGTATTTTTGATCCAACCGTATTAATGCGTGACTTTTCACAATTGGGCTTAGATCCT
The DNA here is from genome assembly GCA_030432465.1 of Gammaproteobacteria bacterium. Lineage (GTDB taxonomy): Bacteria > Pseudomonadota > Gammaproteobacteria > Enterobacterales > Kangiellaceae > Aliikangiella. Next base: position 2,894 of record JAUIHB010000253.1, on the reverse strand, counting down.
AAAATCGAAAAAACTTGGTTAAAAATGGCGCGTCAGCCTACAGGAATTGTATTATTAACCGGACCTACAGGTTCTGGTAAAACTACAACGCTGTATACAACCCTAAAACTTATTGCGACTAGTCAGGTGAATGTTTGTACTATTGAAGATCCGATAGAAATGGTTGAGCCTGCATTTAATCAAATGCAAGTACATCATGATATTAATTTAGATTTTGCTAGTGGTGTGCGTGCATTATTACGTCAAGATCCAGATATCATTATGATAGGTGAAATTCGAGATAAAGAAACTGCAGAAATGGCTATACAAGCATCACTTACTGGACATTTAGTTATTTCTACTTTACATACCAACGATGCACCTTCAGCTATTACCCGTTTACAAGATATTGGAGTACCGCCTTATTTAGTTAATGCAACTTTGCTAGGGGTTATGGCGCAACGTTTGGTACGAACGCTTTGTTCACATTGTAAAATAGCAATTGAGCCAGATGAGCTCGGATGGAAAGAGTTAACTGTTGGTTTTAAAATTGCCCTGCCTAAATTGATGTTTAAACCTGGTGGTTGTGATGAGTGCCGACAGTCAGGTTATTCTGGACGAGTTGGAATTTATGAATTACTAGAAATTAGCAGTGATATTAAAGCACTTGTTACCAACGCATGCGATGTTGCACCTATTAAACGACAAGCAATAAAAAATGGTATGCATTTACTCAGAATAAATGGTGCACGTAAAGTTGCTGAAGGAAAAACAACAATAGAAGAGGTTATGCGAGTAGCGTCACCTGCGATGGAAGAGTCGTAACGATAGAAGGTAAATTATTTGGGGGCATGTGGAAATTATGATGTGACTTGCTAGTTTAGATTCCGGGTCGATTATTAATATTTCTAGTATTTTGGTAAATACCCTGAGTAAAAACAATCAAACTAAAGTTTGTACTCAGGGATATTAGAGTTACAGTTCTTTCAACTGTACTTTTTGCTCTTTTAATTTTGCTAAAGCTTTTTCTGATTGAGCAAGTTTTTCTTTTTCTTTTTCCACTACATCTGCGGGCGCTCTTTCAACAAAATTGGCATTATTCAATTTACCAGCTAAGCGTTGTGTTTCTTTATTAAGTTTATCGATTTCTTTATCCAGTCGTTCTACTTCAGCTTCAACATTAATTAAATCAGCAAGAGGTACTAACACTTCCATTTCGCCTGCTAATGCAGTGGCGCAAGGTGGAGTTTCTTCTGGCGCAATTTCAATCGACTCAAGCTTCGCTAATGCAGAAATAAAGCTTTTATATTCCGACAGACGTTGAATATCTGAGCTATCAGCATTTTTAAGTAACACTGCAAGTGGCTTTCCTTGAGAAACATTCAGTTCACCACGAATATTTCGAATACCAATGATCAATTGTTGCAACCAAGACAAATCACTCAAAGCTTTTTGATCAACTAATTTATCATTAGTGACAGGAAACTCAGCAAGCATAATTGATTCTGATTGAGTATTAACCATAGGTTTCAACATCTGCCAAATTTCTTCAGTAATGAATGGCATCATTGGATGTAACAAACGCATCATACTATCTAAAACATTGACCAGAGTATGACGTGTACCACGTTTTTCGGCTTCGTTTGCGGCGTTACCATACAGAATAGGTTTAGATAATTCTAAATACCAATCACAGTAATCGTTGCGACTAAATTCATAAAGAGCTTTGGTAGCAAGGTCAAATCGATACTCTGAAATGTGCTTTTCAAAGTTAATAATTGTTTGTTGAAGTTTACTGATAATCCAGCGGTCGGCAATGCTTAATTTCAATTCCTTATTGTCTTTACCGCAGTCTTCACCCTCCGTATTCATCAGCACATAGCGTGCAGCATTCCATAACTTATTACAGTAGTTTCGATAGCCTTCAACGCGGCCTAAATCAAAATTAATATCTCTACTGGTTGAAGCGAGAGCGCAAAATGTTGTGCGTAGTGCATCAGTTCCGTAGGCTTCAATTCCTGCTGTAAATTGGGTTCGTGTGCGCTCTTCAATTTTTTCGGCATCTTTGGGGTTCATCATCCCTGTGGTACGTTTGGTAACTAATGCTTCAAGATCAATACCGTCAATTAAATCAATAGGATCTAAAACATTACCTTTTGATTTACTCATTTTGTCACCGTTTTCATCACGAATTAATCCTGTGATATAAATCTCTTTAAACGGAACTTTATTAGTAAATTTTAAGGTCATCATAATCATTCTGGCAACCCAGAAAAAGATGATGTCAAAGCCTGTGACTAAAACACTGGAAGGAACAAACTTTTCCAACTCTTCAGTTGAATTTGGCCAACCCATCGTGGCAAATGGCCAGAGGGCAGATGAAAACCAAGTATCTAGCACATCATTGTCTTGTGTTAATTTTATATCATCACTAAGTTGGTAATGGCTACGTGCTTCAGCTTCGGTTGCTGCAACATAAACTTGACCACTTTCATCATACCAAGCGGGAATTCTATGTCCCCACCAAAGTTGTCGGCTAATACACCAATCCTGAATGTTTTCCATCCAGTGGTAATATGTTTTGTCCCAGTTTTCAGGAACAAATTTAATATCACCATTTTTTACAACATCAATTGCAGGCTTTGCCAGTGACTCAACAGCAACGTACCATTGATCAGTGAGTAAGGGTTCGATGACATCGTTACTCCGATCTCCTCTAGGTACTTTAAGTGCATGGTCATCTATTTTTTCTAATAAACCAAGTGTTTGAAATTCAGCGACAATCTGTTGACGGGCTTTAAATCGATCAAGTCCTGCATAGGTTTGCGGTAAGCTATCATCGACGTTTGTTAAAGCTTTACCCTGGATATCAAAAACTTCAGCGACAGCTAAAATTTCCGCTTTAGGTGAGAGTA
>JAUIHB010000252.1 GCA_030432465.1 Gammaproteobacteria bacterium | reverse complement strand
CTGACACACGTAAAGAGTATAAACAAGCGAAAAGCCCAGTAGTTGCAAAGAGCAATGGTTCAAATGGTGTTAGTAGCAAAGCTTCTTCGATCATACCTCTTGACGATCAAGACTACGCTGATTTTTAGTTAGATTTGGAGAATTTATGGAAGCAAATAGTGAACAGACTGAGAATAAAAAGCTGAGTGACTTGGGATTAGATCATCTTGTTGGTCTCTATTTGTCCTTTCGACTCTCTAAGGAGACTTACGGGATAAATATTCTTAAGGTAGTGGAAATCATTAGCTTGATAGAGATAACTCCAGTCCCAAATTCACCTAAGTTTGTGAAAGGGATTATCAATCTCAGAGGTCAGATTATTCCGGTAATTGACTTGCGATCAATTTAGCTGCAACTAAATCTTCAAGCGCATGCCCTACGGATTTAAATAAAGTAATTTCACTTTCGCTTTCACGAGCTAAACATTTGTGAGCAGTATTTTCACGCTGACACAGCTCAAATAGCTCACTCTTGATAGATTCTTTTTGAATAACTCCCGTCTGTAAAGGAATAGCGATATCACCAGTTTCTTTACAAGCACCAGCATAATGATCTACAAAAATTTGACTACGTAATAGACACTCATCATCAGCCTCTCGCATATCAGGTCGATAAGCACCGACTAAGTCAAGATGTTGTCCTGACTGCAACCATGCTCCTTGAATTAAAGCCGTTTTGCTTAATGTCGCGCAACTAATAATATCTGCTTGTTTGATTCCAGCCTGAATAGAGTCAGTAACTGCAAATTCGAGTGATAAATCCTTTAGCTGTTCTATTACAGCTTGTGATTTTTTAGAGCTACGTCCCCAAACAGTGACTTTTTTGATAGGTCTAACAGAACAGTGAGCCCTGATGAGCATTGGTGAAAGAGCGCCAGTTCCAACCATAAATAAGTGCTCACTATCTTCTCGAGATAAGTAAGATGATGCTAATGCAGAAGTTGCGGCTGTTCGATAAGTTGTCAGAGGTTTAGCATCAAACAGCATCTTACAACATCCAGTATTTCCATCCATCAAGATATATAGCCCTTGAATAGAAGGTAAACCATAATCGCTATTATGAGGTGCGACTGTTGCAAGCTTTACTCCCAAGTTTTTGCCTGGTTCCCAAGCAGGCATCAGTAATAAAGTCGATTTTTCTGCGTGAGGCGGGTTAGGAAAGTCATGATGATGTCGCATAGGTACTTCGATATCAGTATTCCCAAAAGCCTCTCTCAAATACCGAATCAAAGTGGGAAAATCATAATGTTTTGCAATCGTTTCTTGATCAATAAATCTCATATTACAACTCTGTTTTTAAATCTTTACCTTGAAAAGAGAAACCATAGCACATTATTTATATTGCACACAATAAACAAAAAAACAAACTCATGTCTTTTGCTTTACACGGCACCTTTACTCTTTAACGCTTGATGAATATTATGAAATGCTTCCAATAATAACTTTTGAGAACAGGCTAAATTGACTCTAAAAAAACCATTGCCTTCCTCTCCGAACAGACATCCATCATACAAACCAACCCCAGCCTGAAAGACAAAAATATTACTCAACTCAACTTGGGACAATTTAAGCTGGCGAAAATCAAGCCACGCTAAATACGTTCCCTGCGCTTCCACTAATACAACCTGAGGCATAAATTTATCAATAAAATTCTTTAAACGGTCACGGTTTCTAGAAATATAAAAAAGCAAATGATTAAGCCAAATCTCACCGTGAATGTAACCAGCCTGTGCCGCTGTTGCACTAAAAACACCATCTAAATTCAAGTGAGATGTATCAATGGCATGTTTCACAATTTGACGGATATTTTTATCATCACAAATTAATGTAGATTGTGGTAATGCCGCAATATTAAAGGTTTTACAGGCTGATATTAATGTGACTGCAGCTCCGCGCTTATCCGTATTTATTCGATTAAAATGGCAATGTTGTCCATCTTCAAGCAGCAAGTCAGCATGTACTTCATCACTAATCACCATTACATTATGCTGTTTACACAAACTAGCAAGCTTCTCTAATTCTGATTCTCGCCAAACTCGCCCTGTCGGGTTATGTGGACTACATAAAATAAGAAGCTTAGTTTTTGAAGTAAAACAGCCTTCCAAGTGCTTAAAATCCATCACATATTCGTTGTCTTTTAATATCAGTGGATTTTCAATTAATTGACGGCCAGTTTCTCTCACAATATTAGTTAATGGTGGATAAGAAGGCGTTTGCACGATAATTTCATCAGTAACTTCTGAAAATAAATTAACTAATGTGTGAATAGCAGCAACCGTTCCTGGTGGATAAAATAAAAGCTGAGAAGCATTCAATTGCCAATTGTGGCGCTTATCCAACCAACCTAAAATGGCTTCAGTGTAGCTTTTAGTCCTATAGCTATACCCATAAACAGGATGTTCGGTGCGAGCTTTCAAAGCCTCTGTAATTTCTTCGGCAACCGCAAAATCCATATCAGCTATCCAAAGCGGAATCACATCCTCACGACCAAACTTTGCCAAGTTATAATCCCATTTAAAAGTGTGAGTTCCTTTTCGATCAGGAGGATTGTCAAACCAACGAACCAGTTTTTCCGCTGAAATATTTTGCTCTATCTGATGACCTTTAGAATACATAACCTGACTAAAACCTGACTTATATTTTCCTGTCAGCCTAACATAACACGACAGACAGCGAATTATTTAATGTTAAACTAAGCCTTATTTGACGGCAACTTATCTAACAGCTATGTCCTTTACCTTAACACCTATTGGCAAAATTCATTCTCCATATAAACAAAAATTTGCCATACCAAGGCAGCCACGCTTAATCAGTTCGGCTATTGGCAGCATTGAACTGTTCAAACCTTATGATAATTTGCAAGCATTTGAAGGGTTAGAGTCATTTTCTCATTTATGGGTTATTTTTATTTTTCATCAGACAATGCAACAAGGCTGGTCACCCCAAGTACGCCCTCCTCGCCTTGGTGGGCAAGCCAAAAAAGGTGTATTTGCCACTCGTAGTACTTTTCGGCCTAACCCAACCGGTCTGTCTGCGGTCACAAATTTAGGAATACGTCAAACTTCCAACAAACTTTGGTTAGATATTGGTGGTTTAGATTTAGTCGATGGTACTCCTGTCATTGATATAAAACCCTATCTTCCCTATTCCGATAGCATACTCGATGCCGAAGCAGGTTTCGCGCAAGACGCTCCTTCTATGGAAATGAGAGTTAGTTTTTCGCAAGAGGCTGAAAGTGCCTGCACTCATTTTTCGTCGAAATATCCCAAGCTCAAAGAATTTATTACCCAGGTAATACAACAAGATCCTCGCCCTGCTCATAAAAAGCGAAAAAATATTCGACAGGAATTTGCCGTTTATTTGTATGAATTTAACATTCGCTGGCAAGTTGAAAATAATTGCAGCCTTATTTTATCGATAGAGGATAACTGCAGCTAAGACCCCCACACACTGATAAGTGCTGTAACAAAAGCATCGCTAAAAGTTCAAAGCAACTATTGCCAAGATCTGCAATTAAATAACATTTGACAAAAACTACTTGCACAGATACTATTTATTTAAATATTAATTGTAAGGTTAGTCTAATGGTCTCAATTGATTCAACAGGAAACTCAGTTGGCAGTCAAATAAACACTATTGGCGAGAAAAGCAATCTACAGCCAAACTTAGCTACAACTGGTGACTGCGACCAAAACAAAAGATTTGTTGAACAGTTTTATTGGTTTGCTCACAGACAAGGACTAGCACAAACTCAGATAGGTAATTATTTACAATGCATATTGCGCTTTATTCGATTTCATAACAAACAGCACCCATTAAAACTAAATCAACAACACATTGAAGTCTATTTGTCTTCTATCGCCAAACAACAAGGTGCTCAACGCACAAGCCAAGAACAAGCAGAGCAAGCTTTAACTTTTTTGTATCAACAATTCTTTACTACTCAATTGAGTGATCTCCACTATTTGCGGCTGAAATATCGCCGCGGCTTTTTTGCAAAGTTTGACTCAAAAGATTGCTTTGGCGTACTCAAGAATATGTCTGGTAAAACTCTGTTAATGGCAAAGCTAGCCCTCCTGGCTAACTTAAAATTAAGAGATATTATTAATATTCGACTTGCCGATGTAAATTTAAAGCAAAACCAAATCACACTCAGGTATTCAAATGGCCAACCTAAATACACTGTTCAAATTCCGGTGGAGCTCATTTTAGAATTAAAAATTCAGCATATGAAAGTACAGCGATTAGTACAGCAAGAAAAAGAAATTGAATTTGCAGATGAGTATTATCATTTAGAAATATTGGCCAACCAACTTGAACCAGATTGGCAGTACCTGTTTCCCATGGGCAGCAAGAACTTCCCACTCAACCAAACACCATTAAAAAATTTTAAAACTGATATCCTAATCGCACTCAAAAATTATTTAGCCAAATTTCCAAAACAGACAGATCAGAAACAACAAGTCAGTCTAAAAATACAGAATCCAACTAAGAAGAGTTACCTCAAAGTAAACTCTAAAAAAGTTCATTCTGTTATCAGTAATAAGCAGCCACAGCAACTAGATTTTAATCAACAATTGGGGGCGGCTTAAAATTTTTTGATTAAGCAAAACCTGCCGTCGGCAGTAAATATAAAGCTCAGCCATTTTTTTTAGCCTGATACATTTGTTGATCTGCGAAGTCTAATAACTCCTGAGCTGTTCCACCATTTTCTGGATAATTAGCAATACCATAACTGTATTCAAATTCTAATAACTCGCTTTTAATCTCATAAAAACGCTGCATATTGTCTTTTAATCGCCATAATAAATCTTTTAACGACTCATTAAGCGTGTCGTCCCCTAACAACACAACAAACTCGTCGCCTCCCAGACGTCCTACAACATCTGACGCACGGAAACTTTCATTTAATCTTTTGGCAAACTCCTGCAAATAAATATCGCCCTGACTATGTCCAAACTTATCATTGACTTCTTTAAAGTTATCTAGATCAATATAAACCAAAGAAACCTGTGACGACCGAGCCTCAGCTCGTTGTAGCGCTTTTTCCAAACTTTCCATAAACCCAAAACGATTTTTTAAACGGGTTAAAGGATCATTGATAGCCTTATCTCTTAATTCAGACTCTAAATTTTTTTGCTCTGTAATATTAAGAGAAACGCCTTCAACCCCTAAAAAGTTATCCTCGCTATCAAAACGAGCATATGCACTGGTAGAAACCCACATAGTTGAACCGTCTTTACACCGCATTAACGTTTCAATAGCTACTGGCGCTCCTTTATTTGAAAGTATTTTTTCAAGAGTTTCCGTTCTTTCTTCAGGATTAGCATAAAAAAAAGTTAAAGGTTTTCCCAACGACTCTTCAGGCGTAAAACCGAGAATTTTCAGAGCATAAGGTGAAGCTTTTATCAGGTGCCCCTGAGAGTCAGTTCGGTAATATATCCCCGGTAAATTATGGATAATTTGCTTAAACTCTCGTTCGGAGGCTTTAAGTTGGGTTACAAGATTTACTTGCTCAGTAATATCCCGCAAACTACATACTTCATAAACTTGACCATCACGTCCAGTGAAAGTTTTAACTTTAATATTGACTTTGAGTCGATGTCCTTGTTCATGCATAACATCAATCTCATACTCATTAGGTGGGTTTTCTCCTGATAATCTTGATTGATAACGCTGATCAACTAACTCTTGGTATTCTGGAGCAACTTTCTCCAAAATAGATATACCGATAATCCGCTCTTTGTCAGTACCTATCAGTTCCACGAACCCTTGATTGGCCAATATAATTGCGCCCTGATGAACAACAATAACACCATCTTGAATGGTTTCAATTAAGGTTGCATAAAAGTCAGCATCAAAGTATTCGGGAGTTGTTAGTTGATTCATGATGAATAGTGTCTTGCCACTCAGGTTGTTTAATACTCGCACTTCATACAAAATATTTCTAGTGGTTATCGCTTTTTTAACAACCCCTAATCAATTTATACTTTTTCATGTGAATAGTTTCTCATTCAACCGTTAAATTCAAAATTCACTAAATAGCGCTTATAAATT
>JAUIHB010000251.1 GCA_030432465.1 Gammaproteobacteria bacterium | reverse complement strand
TCCACTAACCCACGGTGATTGTCATCATTCTATATTTATTAGCCACACAGTAAATAGCGACCAATGACACCTTTGCAGTCATTCGCTATAATAAGCAGGTATTAATTAATTGAGAGTGAATTAACTTTGTCTCAGACACCTTTAGAGATTTTATCTGACCGAGCCACTGAAGCACACGCTCGAATTCAGCAAGACTTTCAAACTATCAATCCAGTCGTTGGTCTTCACCGAGGTATGCGAGATATTGGTTTTCCTGCTGATACTATGACCATTGATTGTCTAAAAACTCATCGGCGTATCATTTTAGTTTTACATGATAATCAGCCAGAGATTGTTAGTTATCAATTTGCCTATCGTGACAAAGATCCCGATGATGAGTTTCAAGCCATTGCGTTTAATGAACTATCCACACAAATGATTTATGACTGGATAGTAAGTTATTTTTCTACTACAGATTCGTAACTTAATGATTTTTAAGGCATTTGAATATCAGGCTTGCGGCCAGCCCGCTTGTTTTCTAAAAATTTGCCTCCAAAGACCCAATAAATAACCGTAATGGTTTTCTTACTATGTGTATTAAGGTATAAGGCGTCATGAAATTTCCAAGACGAATACAACCGCTTATCGACGATGGTTTGGTCGATGATGTCATCAGCCAGTTAATGAGTGGTAAAGAAGCCACGGTATATGTTGTTCGCTCAGGTTCAGATATACTTTGCGCCAAAGTTTATAAAGATGCAATCAAACGCAGTTTTAAAAAAGCGGTGCAATATCAAGAAGGCCGTAGCGGTAGAAATAGCCGTCGTAATCGAGCAATAGAAAAAAAGTCTAGCTTTGGCCGCAAACAGCAAGAAGAAGCATGGCAAAATGCCGAAGTTGACGCACTGATAAAAGTGGCTGACGCTGGGGTGAGAGTACCTCAAACGTTTGGCTGTTTTGATGGTGTCTTACTAATGGAGTTAATTACCGATGGTGAAGGCCATGTCGCACCTCGGCTCAATGATGTGGTATTAACCAAGGAACAGGCTTTAGAAGATCATGCCACAATCATGAATGCGATTATGCGAATGTTATCCGTCGGTATTATTCATGGTGACCTATCTGAATTTAATGTGTTATTAGACGAATACGGGCCAGTAATTATTGATCTCCCTCAGGCCATAGATGCCGCAGGTAATAACAATGCGAAAGCCATGTTAGAACGAGATGTCAATAATATGACTCACTACTATGCCCAATACGCCCCAGAATTACATAACAGCCAATATGCCAAAGAAATATGGGCTTTATATGAAGCCGGTGAACTTGATTCCGAGGTACAGTTAACCGGTGAATTTTTAGAAGAAGAACAAGCAGCTGATGTTGATGAAATACTGCTTGAAATTAAAGCAGCTTTTGAAGAAGAGCAACAACGACGTGAGCGAATGAATGAGGCAGATGAATCAGATTAAATTGAGTTTTTCATCTGACAACCTCACCAGCAAGGGTTGGCTTTTAAAAGCCAACCCTTGCAAAGTTTTTATTGCTTTTTCATCTATTTGTTAGACAGATTAATTATTTATCTTCTAGAGACAATCCGTCTTCAGGGCTAAGTTTTTGGTCATCCTTTTCGAGGTTTCCTTCTGCTCTCTCATGTGGAATTTCTGTTTTTTTATCCTGCGAAACCGCAGCTTGTGAATTAGCTGAGCGAGTTTCCTGATTCACTTGGAAAATAGTTCCTGCTGATGCAAGGTCTTTATCATTAATACTAGCAATGGTTTCTCTATCACCCAAAAAGTCACGCATTTCACCGGTAATTTTATCTAAATCGTCATCGGCTTTGTGTAACTCTAATATACGTCGATAATACTCTAAATTATTACTCCCACTTTCAGCGAAGCAACTACTGATAATTCGTGAAGTAATAATCCAGGGCGTCATACTAGAGCGAACTACAACATTTTCGGAACGTGTACTGTCATGAATGCTCGTTCCTGTACTCAACTTAGATTCAGCATAAGTTCCATTACATTGAAAATAAACAATCAGTGATTCAAAGTGCATTTCAGCCCAAAAAATATGTGCAGTATTACTAATAATACGCCCAAAATTCCAAATTAGTATCGGATAAATTAAAGCATCTATTGCAACCATTGGTTGTGTTTTAATTTGAGTAACAGCATCAATAGCTTGATAAAACAAAACAGCTGCAATAACTAATAATAACTCTCCAAAAATTGTTCCGCCGATCCGCAACATTTTAAAAACAGGATGCATAGGAATTTCTCGAAACACCGGCTGCGTTTCTTGAATCATTTCTCCCGAAAACTTGCCTTTATCATTACTACCCTGTTCCACTAAATTAGCATCAAAATCTCGATAAACTCGGTTAGGAATTTCTTTGTAACGGCGATTGGCCATCACAATATTTTCAAAATTAATAAAAATTTCTTGAGGATGAATACTTTCCTGCCAATTTTTTCTAAACTCAGAAACTTCTGTTTTAGGATTTGCTTGACTTGCTCTAAAAAAAGTTAAAACCAACCCTAATATTGCAGCCACAACGCCTAAAAGGGTTAAAGTTAGAATATAGCTTCCAGTATTAAATGGCAGCGAGGGCAAAGGCGTAACATTGTGGTGAAAATAACTTAAAGCTACAGGCATCAAAACAGAAAATACAACCATCATGACAACCCCACCCGCACCAGCACTAGCAACACTAACTTGTGCCACTCGCTTTAGAGGAGAACGCCTCCCCGACCAAATAAAAAATAAAAAAACAGCTAAAGCAATACTTAACCAATTCATAATTGGTGTTTCATTAATATCGGTTAAACCAGTAGTTCCCGAAAACCATGCTAGCCCGTAGCATAAAAATGCCATTAGAGTATAAATTAAGCCACTGCTCAAATGTTGGGCTGCGGTTCTTATTGGATATGGCATAAATAGTAAACGTGGCATTAGAGTATGAATAAGACGAGCCAGCCAACCTTGTGGTTCGACAAAGGTTAAGTTTTTTCTTCCCATCAACATTTGCTCTAAATGTTTATCATGATACGCAATATAGTTTTCTCTAACATGCGCTTCACTTTTTCCTTGATTGACTGCCAGACTAGCCGGAACACTTCGCCCAACAAAAAAGCGCAGCATCTTAAAAATACCTCGCCCTGTTGAGACTACTCCATTACCTAATAATAGAACTCCCATGCCTAATGAAAGCCAACCAGCGACTTTGGCGCCTTCACTAACAAAATTGTTTACCGCCATAATCGCAACAATTCCAATAATTGTTACAATGACTCCCCGTATCGTTAATATTAAACCTTCAAACTTGAAGGGGTTTTTAATACCTAACGTATCCGAGCCATATTCAAACGCCATGTGATTTCCTCTAAACCTTATTCAATATTTAAAACTCACAACTTAAAAACTTATAGTTTTAAACTGTCTATTCACTAAAAGCAGCTAACTTGAAACGTGCGAGTTAACTAAGCATTCCAAACAAATAAGTATACATGCAATATCAGCTAGAATGATTTTTCTGACAAAATATCAATCATTGTATTAGCGTCAATATTTCCACCACTGATAATGACACCAACCTCACCCTGAGGTTTTATCACACCACTCATTAATGCAGCTAAACCAAGAGCGCCAGAGGGCTCTACCACTATTTTCATACGATAGTAAAAAAAGCGAACTGCAGCTTTAATAGCATCTTCGGATACCGTTAACATATCATCAACGTAGGTTTGAATAAGCGGAAACGTTAACTGACCTAAACAAGCCGTGCGTGTACCATCAGCAATTGTCGGTGGATTTGGTTTAACATGCAATTTACCGGTTTTAAATGACAAGGTTGCATCGTTTGCAAGTTCTGGTTCGATACCATATACCTGACAAGTTGGCTGCATATTTTTCGCAGCAACCGCAGTACCACTTAATAAACCACCACCGCCACATGGTGCGATAATTGTATTTAGCGAAGGATGTGATTGTAAAAACTCATAGGCTACAGTGCCTTGACCAGCAATTACTGACTCATGATCAAATGGTGGTATTAAGGTCAATTGTGTCTCATGCAAAAGCTCTTCAGCCACTTTTTCTCTTTGTTGGGTCTGAGGATCGTACTCAATAACTGTTGCGCCATAACCTTTCGTTGATGCAATTTTAGTAACAGGCGCATCATTTGGCATTACGATGGTGGTTGCCACACCTAGCAGTTGACCGACACAGGCAATTGCTTGAGCGTGATTACCTGATGAATAAGCGAGTACACCGCATTTTTTTTGTTCATCAGATAACTGTGCAATGCTATTGAACGCTCCTCTAAACTTGAATGCACCAACTCGTTGAAAGTTTTCACACTTAAAATAGATAGTCGCCCCAAGCTGTTTATTCAGTGTGCTAGAGGTTAGTACTGGTGTTTTATGCGCTACGTGACTTAGTCTTTGATAGGCTGACTGAATTTTCTCAAACATGGTATTCTCATAGAATGTTGAAATAACGATCGCGTTTAATCGCATATTATTTCATAACAGGCGACTCCCACATAGATTCAACATTCTATACAGCGTAATAAAGTTAGTCTAACTCAAAATGTCACTTTAATTTGGAATAACCTGTTTTTTATCCGATTGAGCCAAACCTGAAATGAGTGTGACAATAAGACCAATAATAAAAACGCTCAGAAACATCATGAAAAAGTTAAATGTCGGGCTCATAAACATTGCTTTATCTTGTTCTAACTGCTTGATTTGTTGGTTAATAATGTCTTCTGACTGACCGCTATTTTGAATATTGTGAATATAATAGCTAAAATATTTATCCATAAAGTCCGGATCAATATAGAGTACATAAATAACGTTATATAAACCGAACATCACTCCTGCAATTATACTAATACCAAGGCCAATTTTAGTTATATCCAGAAAAGTTAATCGATGCTCAGGTATACTTTTCTTGTACTCATTCACCGCTAAAAAAATAATTAACATCGACAATATCATGGTTGAATAACCGATGATCTCGCCCATTTTAAATGTTTCAGGCTCGGTTCCCATTACCCAGGTTCCGATCAGTGGAATTAACACCACAATGCAGCCGGATATCAATCCATACTTAAGAATATTATTTCTCATTAATAGCTTACCTTTATTGATTAGGTTACTCAGTTTTAATGGCGTGCCAACTTAATCTGTGACAATTAAGTTAGCTCACTTGCTTTACAGCCCAACTCATCGTTTATCAGTTAACTCGCTAATGGGTAAGCTGTCACTCAAGTATTCAATATTTAGTAAGTTATGGCTATCACCCATATGGGTGATGCTGAATTTAATTAATTATTTTCAATAACTTAGCTTCAGATACAGCTTGCGTTCGATTACTCACTTGAAGTTTAGCAAAAACACTACTTAAATGTGTTTTAACTGTATTAGGAGAAATTGACAAGCTACAGGCAATTTCTTTATTAGTATAACCGTGCGCCAGTAACACTAAAATTTGTAGTTCTCATTCACTCAAGTCTGGGACAAAAGAATTAGCAACTTCTGGAGTTTCAATGATAGATTTTTCTGAACGATTAACATCTGGAGACTTATTTTCTTTTGTTACCTGACTTTCGGGAGATATCTTATTTTTAGTCAGAAACCAAGCCGCCACAAAACCTATCAACAAAAATAAAATTGCAATAGTCCCTAAGTAAATTTCAAGGCTCATTTTATAGCTAAAAAACTGAAACTCCAGTAACTTCAAACCACTTAGTGCTACAAATAAAATAAGGCCATATTTGATAATTGGTCGCCACATTTTAACTACACTATCCTTTTTCCGTACAACTCATTTAACTATCAAATCCTGACTTATAGAGAACAAAGATTACTCAACACTTTTTGCGTTGTTGGTGTTAGAGGTTTCGGTAAGTCAGTTAGAGAAAACCAGTCTAATTTTTCGCAAAACTCTGGTTCACAATTATGAGGCTCACCACGCCATTCAGTCACAAGATGAACATAGTGCTCAACCCGATTAGAATTATCATATAAAGTGGTCAATGTTTGCTCTCTCAGCATTTGTATGCCTATCTCTTCAAAAAGCTCTCGACGTAAAGCATCTGTTATATTTTCAGCTTCTT
>JAUIHB010000250.1 GCA_030432465.1 Gammaproteobacteria bacterium | reverse complement strand
CCTGAAGCTGATTATGCCGCATTTGATGTCTTTATGTGTGGTGATGCTGAGCCTCATAAAGCCACTGAGATTTTTCGTAAGGCGTTTACGCCAGATAGAATTGATGTTAGAGAAATATTGCGCGGTGAGAATATTGAGTAATCAATGTTTTTTTGTGCACTAATTTATGACACAATTAACAAACGCAATTTCTTATTTATAAATAAGTTTTAAATAGATAGTCACCATAATTCAGGTTATGGTGTTTTAGGCTGGGAAATTTTTACATGGCTAAACGATTCACCGAAACATTGTATAACACCTATGGGCAGAGTTATGTCATTGATGAGGTTTTATTTGAAAATCGTACAGAGCATCAACATTTAATTATTTTTAAAAATGATCAATTTGGTCATGTGATGGCTTTGGATGGTATTGTTCAAACCACAGAAAAAGATGAATTTGTTTACCATG
Source organism: Gammaproteobacteria bacterium (assembly GCA_030432465.1). GTDB lineage: Bacteria > Pseudomonadota > Gammaproteobacteria > Enterobacterales > Kangiellaceae > Aliikangiella. The sequence goes on along the minus strand of JAUIHB010000250.1, from coordinate 5,660 downwards.
AAATGTTAGCTCATGTTCCTATGTTCGCTCATGGAAATGTCAAGAATGTTTTGATCATTGGTGGCGGAGATGGTGGCATTTTAAGAGAAGTCTTAAAACATTCCAGTGTTGAAAAAGTTACTATGGTTGAAATTGATCAAGCGGTAGTTGATATGGGAATTCAATATTTCCCTAATCATTCCGCAGGTGCTTTTGATGATCCACGTTTTAATTTGGTCATTCAAGATGGCGTTGATTTTATTTTAAATAATGAAGAAAAATTTGATGTAATCATATCAGACTCTACTGATCCTGAAGGTCCTGGAGAAGTGTTGTTTACATCAAGGTTTTACCAAGGGTGTAAAAATAGCTTAACTGAAAACGGTATATTGGCAACTCAAAACGGAGTTTGTTTTATGCAGTTGGATGAAGTTAAAACGACTTATAATCGTTTTAAAAAGTTATTTACTGATCGATGGTTTTTTACCGCAGCAGTACCGACTTATATTGGTGGCATGATGACTTTATCTTGGGGATGTGACAATCTTGAGCTTCGTCAATTGCCTTTAGAAACGATTCAGCAGCGATTTGACGCAGCAAACTTTACAACTCGTTACTATAATCCTGCAATCCATGTTGCAGCGTTTGCGTTACCACAGTATGTGGTCAACGCATTATCTGATTAAATGTATGGCTTAATTCTAAGCCGTACATTTGTTTTCGGCATTCATTTAGAAGGATTAAGCTGATGACCAATCAAAACAATACATCAATAGAATCTTCACATTTAAACTCAAATGCTTCAAGCGATTGGACGATCGATGATGCTCGTCAGCATTACAATCTAAAGTTTTGGGGCGAGGGTTACTTTGATTTAGATAGTCATGGTTCATTAGTTGTTCGACCTGATCCCCAGCGTGATGATATTACTTTTGAGCTTAATGCTGTTTGTCAAATGCTCGCCGCTAAAGGTTTGCAAATGCCAGTATTATTACGTTTTGTTGATATTTTAAAGCATCGAGTGAATGCTTTATGCAATGCTTTTAATAATGCAATCGCAACAAACGAATATACAGGTCAATATACGGTTTGCTATCCGATTAAGGTTAATCAGCAACGTCGAGTTGTTGAAGGTTTACTGAGTGCAAATGAAAAAATGGCCCAACCTCAAGTTGGTTTAGAGGCGGGAAGTAAGCCTGAACTTATGGCTGTTTTGGGCTTGGCTGAAAAAACGAATTCAACTATTGTCTGCAATGGATATAAAGACAGTGAATATATTCGAACTGCTTTAATTGCATCGCAAGTTGGACATAAAGTTTTTATTGTTGTCGAAAAATTGAGTGAATTAAATTTAGTACTGAAAGAAGCTGAGGCGCTTCAAGTAGCACCACGAATAGGAGTGCGAGCTAGATTAGCATCTAAAGGCGAAAGTAAATGGCAAGACTCTGGTGGTGATCATTCTAAATTTGGCTTATCTGCGAGTCAGATTTTACGTGTGGTAGAGATCTTACAAGAAAAAAGTCAGCTAGATATTTTTCAATTATTGCATTTTCATTTAGGTTCACAAATAACATCAATTAATGATATTCATAATGCCTTAAAAGAATGCGCTCAGTTTTATTCTGAATTAAGACAGATTGGAGCACCAATTAATACTGTTGATGTTGGAGGAGGTTTAGGTGTTGATTATGAAGGGACACAAAGTCAAAGTCATTGTTCTGTGAATTATACTCTTGAAGAATATGCCAATAATGTTGTTCATGCATTTTATGATATTGCAGAAAAAAATGATTTGCCACACCCTTCTATTATTACAGAATCTGGTCGAGCATTAACTGCGCACCATGCGGTTTTAATTGCTAATGTGATTGATAGTGAAAAGCCTCGTGTTATTGATGTGGCTGAACCGCCTGAAAATAGTCATGAGCTAGTACATGATTTGTGGCAGAGTTATCTGTTGTCTGAAGAATCTGAAGACAATAGTAAACTCATAGAGTGTTTTCATAATGCTGAATTTATTTTAAAGCAAACTCAAGAGCTGTTTAATTACGGTGTTGTGAACTTGATTGATCGTGCGCAAATAGAAAGAATTCATCGTGGAATATTATTTAATGTTGTGACTCGTATGGAGCCGGAAATAACATCACATGAAGAAATGGTGGCTATGTTACAGCAAAAATTAGCGAGTAAATTTTTTGTTAACTTTTCGATCTTTCAATCATTACCTGATGCGTGGGCTATCCAACAAATATTTCCTTTAATGCCATTAAAAGGCTTGAATCAATACCCTGAGGAAACTGCAATCTTACAAGATATTACTTGTGATAGTGATGGTATGCTTAAACAATATGTTAACGCTCAAACGGTTGGGCCGACAATTGATTTGCCAACTTATGTTCCAGGAGAAGAATATTTAATAGGAATGTTTATGGTTGGAGCTTATCAAGAAATTTTAGGTGATATGCATAATTTATTTGGCGATACTCATACGGTTGATTTGTCTGTGGATGATAACGATCAATTAATGATAAATGCGACTCAAACCGGATCAAGCGTAGAAGAATTATTAGATTATGTTGATTTTGATTCAAAAACGTTGCTTGAATCATATCGACGTCAATTGAAAAATGCTGAACTATCAGAAAACACTCAGCGGCAATACCTTGCTGAATTACGTCAGGGTATCTATGGTTATAGTTACTTAGAAGAGTAATTGATTATGACGACATTTAACGATAAAAAAATTAACCATAAAAATCGCTGGCCTGCTGAATGGGAAGAACATGTTGCAACCTGGATGGCATTTCCCTGTCGTCAATCTATTTGGCGAAATGGAGTAGATAAAGCACAGCAGGCTTTTGCAATGGTTGCGAATCAAATCAGTGAATACGAACCTGTTAACATGTTGCTTTTACCTGAACATAAACTGTTAGCTAAAAAGCTTTTAAGCAGTCAAATTAATTTAATTGAGGCTGCTATTGATGATAGTTGGTGTCGAGATACAACCCCTGTCTGGATTGAGTCGGATGATCAATCTATTGCATTAAACTTTGAGTTTAATGCATGGGGTAACAAGTTTACTCCTTATGAGAATGATAAGAACTTAGCCAGATTTGTCGCTCAGACATCTAATAGTCTGCACCGTGAAGTTAACCTGATTCTGGAAGGTGGGTCAATTCATGGTAATGGTAAAGATACTTTATTGACCACCAAGGAATGCTTATTAAACAGCAATAGAAATCCCCAATTATCCCAAACTGAAATTGAAGCTATTTTAGCAACTGAGCTGGGGATTCAACAGTTTATCTGGTTAGATAAAGGTGTTTATGGGGATGTTGATACTGATGGACATATTGATAATATTGCTTGTTTTGTTAATCAAACAACCATTTTGACTCAAACCTGTGGTGAGCAAAGCGAGAATTTTAATATTTATAGAGACAATAAAAATATTATTCAAGATTCTGGAATGAGTTTGGTTGAATTAGAAGAGCCTGAGCCTCTTTATTATGATGGTGAAAGAGTTCCTTTGAGTTATATTAATTTTTATATTGCTAATGGGGCAATAATTGCACCTAAGTTTGCTTGTAAACAAGATCAACAAGCCAAAAGTATTCTACAAGAACTTTTTAGTAATAGAAAAGTGCATATGATTGATGCGAATGAGATTTTAGTTGGTGGTGGTGGTATTCACTGTATTACTATGCAGCAACCTAAAATAGTTTTTTAAATTCTTTTAATGTCAGTGTTATTTGGTGAGGCCAAAAGCAGATGAAAAAAATAACCCTAGCAGCTACTCAGTTTGCGGTGAGTGATAATCATGATGAAAACATTGCTCTGGCGGAATCTTTAGTAAAAGATGCTGCTGAAAAAGGTGCCAATGTTATTTTATTACAGGAGTTATTTTTAGGATATTACTGGTGTAAAGACCAGCTGCCTAAATATTTTGACTGGGCTTGTGAGTATGATAACTCAAAACTATTGCAACATTTTTCTGCTTTAGCAAAATCCCTTCAAGTGGTTTTACCTTTAAGTTATTTTGAAAAATCAGGAAATACTTTCTTTAATTCGTTAGCGATGATCGATGCCGATGGAAGTATTTTAGATAATTATCGTAAATCGCATATTCCTGATGGACCGGGCTACCAAGAGAAATATTATTTCACACCTGGAGACACTGGATTTAAAGTGTGGGATACACGTTATGGACGTTTTGGTTCTGCGATTTGTTGGGATCAATGGTTTCCTGAGGCCGCTAGAATATTAGCACTAGAGGGGGCGGAAGCTATTTTTTACCCAACAGCTATTGGTAGTGAACCTCAAGATGCAAACTGGCATTCTAAAGATCATTGGCAGACTGTTATGCAAGGTCACAGTGGCGCGAATATGTTACCTGTCGTTGCTTCTAACCGGATTGGAACTGAAGTGGGTGAAAGCTGTGAAATCACTTTTTATGGTAGCTCATTTATTACGGATCAATTTGGTCAAAAAATAGCAGAGCTTGATCAACAAGAGCAAGGCGTAATTTGTCAGGAATTTGACTTGGAAAAACTGGCAAAAAATAGGGCTAGTTGGGGATTGTTTCGTGACAGAAGACCTGAGCTTTATCAGCGTATCATAAAACACTAAGACGATTAGTTTTTTATTAAATAGCAGATGTTAATTTTAAAGCATCTGCTATTTTTTTGAAGATAAAGTTTTTATTTTGAATTAAAACAACCAGTTTAAACTCGCTGATAATTGTCCATTCTGAGTCGCTTCATCTTCGCGTAATAAGCTAGAGTCATAAATATAGTTTCGGTAGTCAAACTTTAAGTTTACACGTCGTGATAAACCAACTTGATAACCTACACCGAGAATATAAGTAAAGCTTTCTTCACCGCCAAAGTCAGTGTCGCCAATACCTGCAACTAAATACAATGATGAAAGCTGAGCATCTGGTTGACTAAAAAACTGCTCGCCTTGAAATAAATTGTAACCCACTAGAAAACCTAGTTGTTTAAATGTTCTATCATCGTTGGCAAACAACTGTCCTTGACTTTTTTCATAGGAAGACAGCTCGGCATCAGCTTGTAAAAAAGTCATTTGCATAAACACGTCTTCCGAAGCAATAAAGTTTGCATTTATGCCTGCAATAATTTCGCTACCAAAATCTTGAATATTAATGACGCCTGCCGTTATTCCTAACTCAAACTGTTCATTATCCAGTGAGCTCATTGAGCTTTCTAGAGATGCATTTTCTGCGCTTGTTGGAAGCGCGATAAAATTAAGAAAACCGATTAATGAAACGGTTAAAAGAATGCGTTGAATCCAATGTGCCATCGATTTAGTCTCTCGTCATCTTGATCGGTTGAAATTGTGTATTTACGGTATCCTGCTTCAATTACAAAGTTTCTGCCTAAATAGTAGCTTCCACCTATGCCGTACTGGGTGTAAGTTGAACCATCTAAAGCTAAAGGAACTTGCTTAGGTTGAACATTAACTTTCATTTGGCCACTGCCAACGGTTAAAACAGGAGAAATAATCCATTCAGAATAAGGCTCAAAAGATAAGTTAGCTCCATAATAGCGACCACGAATCTCTGATTCGTAAAATTTGCCAACTTCTAATTCTGTACTAAACCATGAAGCACACCTTTGTGCAGTACTTACTGAAAATGTTTTAGCGCCAGACAACTCACC
>JAUIHB010000249.1 GCA_030432465.1 Gammaproteobacteria bacterium | reverse complement strand
AAAATAATAGTAGAAAGCAAATTCTCATATAATAACGTAGCTTACTTTTTCTGTTTTTTATATTGATAACCTTATCAAAGATAAATATTATCACAAATTCTTCATCAACCTAAAGGCTGTAAATAATAAACTTTATTTGTTTTCTCTATTATCTTCACATCTGTATGTCGAAAAAATTGAGAATATATATCCATTTTTTTATCAGAAATACGATAAATAGATTCCATGACAGAGACAGCATCTTCCTGACTTAACAAACCAACTAAATCGCCAACGTCGACTAAGCCTGTTACATCACTTGGTCGATCAACTTTAGTGGGTCTAAGTGCTAAATCGATCATGGAAGCTGGTGACATAGAGTTACCACCAGAATCACTATTACGTGAACCAATGAGTGTTAGTAGTGAACCATCAGCACCTACTTTGTTGATTCCATACATCGGATTGTGCGGATTGTTTCCGGTATCATTATCTGAGCGAGCAGGAATTACTGCGCCATTGGTATTTACCGCTGTTGCAGCAGTTGTTTTATCTTGAATGCCTCGCAAAAAAGCACTATCGCTATGAAAAGCCAATCCGTAATCAGTGTTAACGAAGTCTGAAAGGCCTGTTTGTGGATTCATTACTGCTGGTGTCATATCTCCGGGTAAGCCTTGTCGGCTGTAGCCTGCCGCAGATAAAAAGTCTTGCTGTCCACCACGACCACCAATGAGTACGTTAGATCCGGCAATGTTAGCACCACCGGCTAAATCAAAGCAGATAAATGGAATTTTACCAGCACCTTGTACTGCTATCCCACAATCATTTTTTAAAGCTTCAATATCGGCTGACAGTGTTGCATGCGCTTTACGCGGGTTGGCAAACAACCCTAGTATTGATGGAGCCATAATACTCGCTGTTCCAGCCATAAAACCTTGGCCAATGAAGTCTCGGCGTGTTACAGGACGCTTGTGGCAGTTATGTAATAACGGTGCGTTGAGTAATTGTTCTTTAGATAGTTTTTTCATCATCATTGCTCCATTATTGCACTAACAATACTGCGCTACCCAAAGAGGCAGCACACATCGCTTTAACAATGGTTTCTGTTCGTTCTGCAGTACAACTAGAGCTGCACGCAGTCAGCTTATCGGTTAAATTATTTAACTCTGTTTTTATATCTGCAATATTAGGTTGGGTTGTTAAATTACTTCCCACAACATTTGTCATTAGTGGATCGAGAATCTGATCGCGTTTAGTTTGAGAATTAAATGCAACATTCGCACTAGCAGAAAAATCAAATCCACTAAAGTAGGCATTACGGGCATTGGCATCTTCTACCAGAACATTACAGTACTCAATGGCTAATTGAGTGATCCCCATTTGTTGAGCTGAGGTGAAAAAATCAATGTCAGTTAATGTTGGAAGTTGTTGTTTCACTTGCTCATATGTTTGCGCAACATCGGTCTGCGCCATACTAATACCTGTTGCTTTAGCCATTGAGGCATGAATTTCATAGAAATCTCGTATTCCTATTGCTGGTCTTTCTGGTAAGTCAACAGGTGTCGCTGGAGTTGGTGCTGGTGGTTCTACAAAAGGGTTTTCTCGGCTGCCTGCTTTTTCAAAAGTTAAGAAAAACTCATCTGCGGTAGGCCCCTTTTCTAACGCGATAATAGTACCAAGAGGAGAAATTACTTGCCCTGTACTTGAATTGTAATTCGTACTATTGAGGTTGACTTTTAGATTTTTATAAGCCTGTCCATTCTTAATTTCTCGACCATTGACAGCGATACGTATTTTTTCCAAGTCAATATTATCCGGAATCGTATCCCCATTCAGGTTGATGAAATATGGCTTATCAAATAAATATCCATAGCTATCCCATTGGCTTACTTCGTAAACAATATAGGAGTCTGGTAAATCAATTAAGTGGGAAATGCTAAATAACATAAAGAACTTTTCACCGACACCAACATCAAAGTTCTGAACGATCTGTTCTTGCGTAAGTACTCGGTTATGAATGGCGACCATACGGAAAGTACCTTGCCATAGACGGTCACTTGATACTTCGTTACCTAAAACAAATGCATAAGTGTCGTCCCAATCATTGAGCGTACCACCTGTTTCAACTTGCTCTTCCGCAACCAGCTCTCCATTAACAAATATTTTTCTGCCTTGAGTTGGAGAAAAGGTTGCTACAACGTGTTGTAGCGCTGTTTGTAGTACTTCATCGGCATTAGGGGTCGATAGTGAAGCCTCGCCATTCGCATCGGTTTCGCTAGAGCGGTTTAGAAATTCATAATTATAAAGGGTTTGTCCCAATGTGAAGTTGCGTTGTGTGGTACCTGCAGAATAGCTGACAATTCCTGCCGGACCTTCCTGTGTAACGTTAGCTGGGGCAACCCATGCTTCAATAGAATATTCGCCAGTTGACTTAATTAAGTCATGGAGTTTTTTACTATTGCTGGTTGAACCTTGGGCTTTACCATTAACAATTTGAATTCCCCAGCCGCCAACCCAGTTATAGCTACCATCTAATGTGAGGTTAATCGCAGGCTCAATGCCGCTAGTATCAAATGCGGTATTACCTGTACCCGTTTTAAAGTTCCATAAAGCAATAACATTAGTATCATGACGTCCTCCACCGCTTGCCACAATACCATCGGTTAAAAATAAAGATTTACTGATGAGTAAGTCTTCGTCTACTTGAGTGAGTGGAATTTGCTCTGCAAAATTGGCAATGGCAGCTTGCATTTCATCAGCATTGCTACCACAGTCACTCCAACAGTTATGAAACTCACTGCGTAACCGAATAACAAAGCGCGAGCTTTCTGGTGAATCTAAGTTAATTCTTGCTTTAGCTGCGGCATAAGCGCTATCAACATCATCATTGGCGAAAAAGGGTGAAATTGGATTCGCCGAGTTTTCATTATGACAAGCGGCACAGTAAGTACTTAAAAGCGGATATACATTTGTTGCGAATAGTGCAGACGATTCAGGAAATGTCCGGCTACTGCCTGGATCTCGTAATGTTGGTGGTGTTAGCTCAATGGTCGTGCCACCAGAAGCTGATTCACCCGCCCATGCCGCAATATAGTTGGTAATCGTATCAGCGCAAGCGGCGTCACTACTTAACCAGCAGTTATGTCCTCCAGCAACTTTAGCCACCATACGTGACTCACTGGGACGAGTTAAGTCGACAATGGTATTAGCAGCTGCGTATGCAACATTGACATCATCCAAGTTGACAAAGTCAGGTGATTGCCCTTTACCATGACATTCTCCACAGCGGTTGGATGCTGACAAATTATCCCAGAGGTTTATTTTAAATGACTGAACATCATCAGTTGCTGGTGGAGGACCGCTATAAGAACTTGCTGGTGGAGCTGTATCGACTGGATTTTCTTCGGTATCTGCCCCACCGCCAGAACAGGCGGAAATGAGAGCAACTGCTAATGCGATAGTTGTTCTTTTTATTAACGTGGTTTGCTGTTTGATTTGTTTTACTGGAAAAAATGGCATATGGATAGTTTTCATTATTATTCTCCCATGCAATATGCGGCAGATTCAGCAAAAGTTCTTTTTAGCTGATAACTATTGGCTGATAAAGAGGCAATCATATTAGTGACTTGGTTGCGATCTGCGGTATTGCCTGGCTTGCGTAAACACACGTTTTTAAAGACTTTTTCTACTTGGCAACGTGCAAATTTCGCACTGTGTGCCAGTTCTTGCCCCATTGATTTTGCACCGTTGCCCGAACCGGGTAAACTGCTGTCCCAGCCAATTAATTGATTGGAGCCTTTACGCCAGTAATTAATCCAGCTGTCATCAGGAGTGGCATAACCTGATGGGAAGTTTAAATTGTTATTAAAATACTTTGATACGACTCTAGAACCTGTTACAGGATCGGTTTCTCCTGAACTGTTATAGGTGAGCTGCCCATTTTCGCCATCGGGGTCATTAGTTTCATCGTAAACATAATCGTAATATGCAAAGGATTGAATCATCGGATCCATACCTGCGTGACAACCGTAGCAGGAGTTCATAAAGATCCGACTGTCACCTCCTGGGCTACGAGAAACATCTTGTCGTATACGATCTGAAGCTCGTTCTATATCTTTTAATGGTTCAAGGTCGTTGCATAAGTGGTTGATGAGTGTAAATCGAAACAGGGCACGATTGGTTCCATCAATTAAAAAAGCTTTTGCAGCCGCTCGGGTTGTAAGAACTCCTGCAGTTGCTGTGGCCTCTAAGCCTGTGACATTTGATTGTGTTGATTTTTGTAAGACGCTGCTTAAAGGAAGTGCCTGTGATTCCATTTGCTCGTAGTGGGCATTATTGCTATTGGAATAGGCTGGAAGCCCTGAGGATTGGCCAACGTATAAAATATCACCATATAACATTTGTCGAATGTCTTCATCATCCCTGATCATGCCGATAATGGTTGCGGTGTAATCATTTAATGGCGCAAAAACCGTTTGTGGTTCATTTGTCCAAGGGGTAATCCAGTTTTTCAGCGTTACAGAATAAAATGCATCGTTTTGCATCGCAATGTATGCAGCTGCAATAGGTTGTCCATCTTCAATTTCGCTTTGCATTGCATTGAGTACTGCTTCTGTTGGAGGAATTCCGGCAAGGCGATCATGAATTCTTTTGGCTTGTTCTCGTGCACCTGCATATATATTGGCACTTAACGTGGCCATAAGGGTGACAAGTAGGCAACTCAATAACTGCTTATGCCACGAGTGTGTATATCGTTCTTTTTTCATGATGACTACCTGAGGTTATCAACCAATTTGTTTTAAGCTATCCATAAAAGACGCATTAAATATCCAAAATAACTTTTAATCGTTACTGAATTTAAGACGCAGCTTTTCTCATTATTTAACCTCTTATTGAGGTAAACAAAGCATTTCAACCAAGATTAACCTGTATTTATTGCTTTTATATGATGAATCGGCACAAATTGATATTTGTTAAGTATAACTTTATAAACCGCTGACCAATCTTCAGTATAGCGAAAGCTGTCACGCCTTTTCGTGAATCTACGCACAGAAAATCATTCTTAAAGTTCGCATAATACCGTTCAATAGCCAAATCCGTCCTTTTATATTGAATTCTATTTTAAGATGGACTCTCATCTTTGAAGAGAGTGCTAAAATCCAGTATAAGAGTTAACTAACGGTTAATCTTACTCTCCTGCTTAATATTTAGCCAATCGAGGGTTTATAAATAAAACTGTTTAAAGCTTCAGTTTTAACTGCTAAAACGTATTAGTATCCACCAAACAGGTTTAGAGGCCTTAGATATGAAGATTTATCGACTTAGCATAACTACCTTGGCTGCATTACTGTTTGCATGTACGGGGAGTGATGACGGTTTAATTTCAACTGGACAAGATCCAGATCCGGTAGTGGTTGACTTTCCTATTGCCTACATCAAAAGACCAGTTCCTGTTGAAGTTGATCAAAATGATAATGAAACCCGAGTAACTCAAGTATTGAGAGAACCAATTGCGTTTAATCCGGGCGCTGCTGTTTTTATTCGGGATAGAGCTACTCCTAGTGCACCTGAAACTAATATCACTGCGGATGTGTTTGAAGCTGATGCTCTATACGATGTACGAGATCTTGAAGTTTCCTATGACGGAAGTAAGTTGCTATTTGCAATGAGGGCCCCTGAAATTGAAGATGCCGACGAAGATGAACAACCGACATGGAATATCTGGGAGTATGATCGAGCTTCACAAAATTTAAGGCGTGTCATTGTATCTGATATTACGGCTGAGGCTGGTGAAGATGTAGCGCCTCATTATTTGCCTGATGGACGTATTGTTTTTGCATCAACACGACAACGTCAGGCAAAAGCGGTGTTACTTGACGAAGGTAAACCTCAGTTTAGTGCGCTGGATGAAGATAGAAATGTAGAGGCTTTAGCTTTGCATGTCGTTTCGGAAGATGGCGCTGAGATCCAGCAAATAACATTTAATCAGAGTCACGATATGCATCCTACAGTGCTGAGCAACGGCAAAATTGCGTTTAGTCGCTGGGATAATGTGGCACAAAACAATAGTATCAATCTTTATCAAGTTAATCCTGATGGGACTCAGCTAGAAATTTTGTATGGAAGGCACAGTCATGATAGTGGG
>JAUIHB010000248.1 GCA_030432465.1 Gammaproteobacteria bacterium | reverse complement strand
GAAATCGAAACGATTGCTCACAATTCGATTGGCCTGGTCGACGGCATTGGTCAATTCATGAATATCAACTTCTGACACAACATCAAATGAAGGCATGATTTTCTCCGATTAAAAAACAGACAATAATAAATTAATATCCTGCGCGTTTTAACATACTCGACATAAATTTACTAGCCACAAGCCTTAAGAAAACTTTTCAACAACATTTTTCAACTTGGCTTTTAAACAACTATACTGACAAATGAAGAGAAACATACCAATAGTTAATAAAAATTGGACAGCTTTTCAATAACTTGTGATAATTTCGTCAGCTACAAATTATCAATTCATTTGGCGATATCACTCGAAATCGTTCTCAACTAAAAATTAAGCAGCATTATGCCAATACTCGAAAATTTCGAAAACGAATTCAGCAGCGAACATTTGCAAAGACTTAACGATGCTTTGCAAGGTGGTATGTTTGTGCAAGTTCGAATGATGCTGAACGAGCTTCCACCTGCAGATGTGGCTCATTTTTTAGAGTCAACGCCACCGAAAGAAAGAAACATACTATGGCGGCTGATCAATACTGAACGTGAAGGTCAGGTATTACAATTTTTAGATGACGAAATAAGAAATGAATACGCATCGCAAATGGAGCCTGCCGAACTAGCCGCCGCCACTCGAGATTTAGAAGTTGATGACCAAGCGGATATTCTTGGTAATTTACCCGATAAGATTGTAAAAGAAGTACTTGCTTCAATGCGAGTACAAGATAGACATCGTGTTGAGCATGCGATGAGTTATCCCGTTGATAGCGCTGGCGGTATGATGAATACCGATGTAGTCACCGTTCGTCCTTTAGTGACGATTGAAGTGGTTTTGCGCTATTTACGCATGAAAGGCGAATTACCCAAATCCACAGATAGCATTTATGTGGTGGATTCAGAAGACAATTTTATAGGCTCTGTTACCTTATCTGGTTTAATAACCAGTCAGCCAGAGCAGACTGTTGATGATATTTTAGAAAAAGAAATTCAAGCAATTCCTGTTGAACAACCAAGTGTCGATGTTGCTCGACTCTTCGAACGCCGGGATTTGCTCTCTGCACCAGTTATTGACGAAAATGGTCATTTACTCGGACGTATCACCATTGATGATGTAGTTGACGTCATTATTGATGATGCAGATCACTCATTAATGAGCATGGCAGGTCTGGGGGAAAATGATGATACTTTTGCTCCAGTAGTAACAAGTGCCAAGCGCCGTGCAGTATGGCTGGGTATTAATTTAATTACCGTAATGGTTGCAGCATCGGTGATTGGAGTATTTGAAGAAACTATTGCGGCAGTGACTGCATTAGCTATATTACAACCTATAGTTCCAAGTATGGGTGGAATCGCCGGTACACAAACATTAACCTTGGTTATACGAGGGTTAAGCATTGGCCACATCAGTAATAGTAACTTTCGTTGGTTGATGATGAAAGAACTCGGTGTTTCTATCATTAATGGTATTTTATGGGCGATTGTCGTGGGCTTAAGTGTGTTTATCTGGTTTACTTTTGTCCAATATTCAGTCCATGCGCCTCTATTAGGTGTGACTATTGCCGGAGCGATGGTACTTAATTTAATTGCCGGCGCAACAATGGGCGCCATACTGCCGATGATCATGACCCGACTGAACATTGACCCAGCCTTATCTGGAGGTGTTGTGCTAACCACAGTTACCGATATGGTTGGCTTTTTTGCCTTTTTAGGACTTGCTACATTATTTTTTATGTAAATAAGCTTTCAGATAAAATTAATTTTTATTCAATAAACCCAAACTTCAAATATAGAATTATTGCTTATTGACCTATGTAGCTCAATAAAGATAAATTCCAGTATTTTCGATATCAAAACAAACTCTGCTCTGGCAGTGATAAGCTTTATCTTTAGATTCCAACCCTTTCTTTAATTTATTATTTTTATGTCACACCTCAAAAAATTACCATGCGAGATATTTACTATTCGGAAGTCTGACCTAAAGTTAACTCTGTCACTAAACGGTAATATTTACGTCACAAATTAGCTAATACCCGAACAAATACCATTGCAATTCATCTCACATCCTCATACTATCGAAGGCGTATCTCAGATACATTCAAAGTAACACTGTTATCTAAATTAATAATTAGTAGCAAGTCGATTTCTGGCGCAATAATCGCGCTACTACATAGATTAGCCGACTAACAAGAGGGGCTCTGATGGTTCCTCTTTCTTATTAACTTAATAGCTGTACCCAAATTTTATTATTGCCATCAGGCAGAGGTAAAAAATGAATAAAAACTATCTACCCTTGCTTGCCCTTGGCGCAGTAGTGCTTTCGAGCACTGTCAATGGACAATCAACTACAACACAACAACAATCAGATAAGCGAGTCTGGATTTCTATAGGCTCTGACGCAGTAGATTTGATTAACGAAAAATATCATTCACAATTTAGCTTGAATCAAATTAACTTACATAATTCAAGCGGCGGAAGTGTCGCAACGCTGAGTATTCCCTCGACTCAGATCGACTCTTTAAGTGAGTTAATGCACCATGAGTTTAATCGCTGTGCGGGATTTATTTTCCATGAAAGCTACAATGAAGCTCAAAGCTTTGCCTTAACTCCTTCACAACTAACACCTTCAGTCGCCGTTAATTACACGATCGATAATCCCGATGGTGTTAACGCATTACTTGATGAAATTAACAGTTCAAATCTTAGTTCAACGGTTAATACATTAGGTAACTACAATAATCGCTACTACACGCAGCAGTCAGGCGTTGACGCAGCCAACTGGATCAAAGACAAATGGAGCTCGATTAGTAGTTCTCGAAGCGATATCAGTGTCGAAGCATTTAACCACAGTTGGGCTCAACCTTCTGTTATCGCAACAATTACTGGTACCACAAACCCTGATGAAATTATCGTTATTGGTGGTCACTTAGACTCAATCAATGGCTCTAACCCTTCCTCAGGCCGTGCCCCCGGAAAAGATGACAATGCTTCAGGTATTGCTATAGCGACAGAAACATTACGAGCTATAGTAGCAAGTGGTTACAAACCAGCTAAGACTGTTAAGCTAATGGGATATGCCGCAGAAGAAGTAGGTTTACGAGGCTCTAAAGCGATTGCTCAAAGCTATAAAAACAGCGGTAAGAATGTTATCGGTGTTGTTCAATTTGACATGAGTGGATACAAAGGTTCAAGCAAAGACATCGTATTTATGACGGATTATACGAATAATTCGCAGAACCAGTTTATGGCACAGTTATTAGATACTTACCACCCAGGTATCAGCTACGCTTACGACCAATGTGGTTACGGCTGTTCTGATCATGCCTCTTGGCATAATCAGGGCTACGCAGCTTCAATGCCATTTGAATCTTATATGGGTGATATAAATCCATCAATTCATACATCAAATGATACATCTTACAGCGCAACTCATGCATTTAACTTTGTAAAACTGTCTGTCACTTACTTAGCTGAATTAGCAAAAGGTGGTACAGGTACAACACCTCCTCCTCCACCACCACCACCCGGCGATAATGTCTTGGAGAATGGTGTCGCTAAAACGGGTTTAAGTGCCAACCGCGGTGAAGACATTGTATTCACGATGGAAGTGCCTGCCGGCGCAACTGATATTCAGTTTGCCTCAACTGGTGGTTCAGGTGATGCTGATCTTTATGTGAAATTTGGTTCAGCACCAACTGACTCAAGTTACGATTGCCGTCCCTATAAAAATGGTAACAGTGAAACCTGTACAGGTACACAAACTGGTGGTACTTATCATGTCCGCCTAAAAGCTTATAGTGCTTTCTCTGGTGTAAGCTTAACAGGCAGCTATACAGATGACGGAACACCTCCACCTCCACCACCCGGCGGAGATCCAATTGACGAAACTGTTTCAAATATTTCTGTTAGCTCTGGTCAATGGAAATACTATACAGTTGAGTTAGACGGGGACTATTCCGATCTTAATGTAAGCATTTCAGGTGGGACAGGTGATGCAGATTTATATGTACGCCGTGGCAGTCAACCGACCACTTCATCATATGATTGCCGTCCATACAAATGGGGCAATGCTGAAGATTGTAGCTTTAATACACCGCAGAGTGGAACTTGGCACATAGGTATTCGTGGCTATAATACTTCGTCAGGAATTACTTTAAGATATACTGCTACACCAGCAAAATAATGGCTTTTAATAATTAGCAAAAATAAATATTAACTTTACTAATTATTTTTCCATTACCATAAAAAAACAGAAGCGCATGCGCTTCTGTTTTTTTAATTAAATCTATTTTAATTAACGACGAAAATCAAAATAAAAACGTTCAGTGGTTAACCATAATGGATACTCTACATCAACATAATATCCAACATAGTTACTGATATCATCATCTAAAATAGTCATTGCCTGACTAACCAGTTCATCAAAATCTTCAATCCCACATTTCATATTTAAATTTTCATTATCAGGATTAAATAACTTTATTTCTGGCGCATCTAAGATCCGATCACTCCACAATTCTTCAGGATTTTGGCCTGCTTCTTGTGCTTTCATACTGGCAGGATAACAACCAGCATGCAAGGTTCCATGCTTATCTAAATCTTTTTCAATCATGGTTAGCAAGATCCCTCTTTTTGCAGGCGACCTTAAGTTCATACTTTGACAAATAATTTTATGATTCCCTTTAACAGGATTTCCTTGCGTTTTGGTTTCACCAAACGCTAAAGTAATATCAAATTTTTTTCCATCAATAGGTTCAAGTAGGTGGTTGTAAATTAAATTATTGCCTAGGCTCCCAATTCCTGCAAAACAACGGGCAATATTAGGTGTAGAAAAATCTTCAAACAACAAATTATTCACACTACCAAATTCAATTTCATCTACATTTTATTGCTGACACTAATCGGCTTACTAACAGTAATGACATTTTGATTACCTCCAAAAGCTTGCACATAAGGTCGTGCATTTTTGGCCAGTTCAACGCCTTTACGATATGCGATTGCAATTTCATCGATATAATTCGCATCTTCTTTATTAACACGAACAACATGAAAACCAATATATAAGTCGATTGACTCTCCGGTAATTTCGCGATTAGTTGTATACGCCTCTTTACGCTGTTTCTTTTGATAAGCATCTTTGTTGGCAACTCCCGTTAATTGGGACTTCAATAACAACTTCTTCAACTCAGCTTGACTGGTTGCATATTCAAATATCAAATTTTGATATTCTTCTATCAACTGCTGAAAGTTTTCAAGACACTCCTTGTTTTTAATTAATCTTTTAAACTTAGAGCTAAACTGTTTTAAGCCACTAGGACCTGGTAGTGTGATAATTACATCAACACCACTAGAAGATTTGGTTAGTGCTTGAACTAATCTTTGACAACTTGATTTATTAATGCCAGTCCAACGGGACATTCCTGCGATGGAATGGGCAGAACGTGGTATATTATCAAATGTTTCACGAAGTATCTTTTTAAAATGCTCACCACTTCTTCTTACTTGAACAAGATCGACTTCTTTTAAAACCATAACAATACTAAACCTTATGCTAAATAACCTTAATTACCACTAAAACACTCTATTTAACGGTAATAATCTGAATATGCGCAACATCTAGACCTAACGACACTAGTCACAAAATATCGAGACATATTACCACTATCAACTATATATTTCAGAATTTATATTCACTTGTCTTTTTAATACTTACTATTTATTAAAAATCATGCGACCAAATAAGCTTGAAATTTAATTTTTTAAGGTACTTTAAACGCAAAACACAAGAAAAACACAACCCATAACTCATTGATTAATATAGAGTTAACATCATTTTTAAAATACTTCTCGTTCATGGAATACCAGCTCATTTCCATTAAGCTATCAATACTTTAGAAAAGAAAAATAACTGAGCTATAAAAATAAATAAGATGTCTAATCCACTAAAAAATAATTGAATTAAAAACTTATCCATTTGTATAACAAAAAATATTATCTTTAAGACAACACACTGCATTATGATAAGAATCAATAATGTTGAATAAAAACCTATTGAATGGCTATGAACCCCTAACGTAAACTTTACCTATTCTACATAATACAACTTAGCACCTGAACTTTTACTACAGACGGT
>JAUIHB010000247.1 GCA_030432465.1 Gammaproteobacteria bacterium | reverse complement strand
ATCCAAAAAGCTGGCTGGAAAAACTTTGAATTGATAGCTACCAAAGCCAAGCTTCAAGCTTTAGAAGGGCGTCCATTATTGGTTGATACCGGTGATTCTTTGCTTGATCATGAGTTGGAGGGGGTTAAAAAAGTGATAACGGGTTATAGAGATTATGTTTTGTATCCAATAGGAGTTCAAAGTTAGGTTCACCTGTTTGTTTTTTGTGCTTTAGCTTTCTCTATTTTAGTTTTTCTTTTTGAGAATATTCTCAATTGTAAGTGTAGGTCGTGTGACCTTGTGAGAGATCTCTTACAAGGTCGTGGGATATGACCGAAGATACCATCAGATACCCTCCTTGTTCTTTTCTTAAATTAACTTAACCTATTGAAAAATAAAAATATATTGTGATTATGTCTTTAATGGTCAACTGCAAAAGTCACAAAACATTCAAATTATCCTATTGCCGCCAAAGTATAAATCTATAAACTTCTAATTGTCGCCACTGAAAAGGATTAAGGAAGTGACTGGTGACACGGAGTTGTAAGGACGCATAAAAGGAAGTACATAAGGAATGGATATGGATTGGCAGGAGCTGACCAAATGGATTTGTTTCTCATGAAAGAGACTAGGAATATACAAAGGATTGTCTTATTCAAGGAAGATTACCAAAGGAACTGGTATTAGGAGCTTAATTTTAAAAGGAATTTTTAAGGAAAAGGAAGAAAAGGAATTAAATGGTAAAGGATTGTATTGAAAGGAAGCGAAATAACAGGATGTTATAGAGTTCAAGCATGAGTCTCCATATTAAAGGAATACGTTTTAGGGAAAAAACGGAGGGAATAAAGGATTCAGAATATACAGGACGTAAGTACAGGGACATAAAGGATTAGCGGGAATGTAAGGATTTGATCAAGGAACAGGTAAATGGATTTCCTATCAATGGAATTGAGTTTGGATTTGGGATGCCAGTAGGAGCTTTAAGGAAAAAGTAAGGGATTTTACTCGGATAGGTCAAAGAAATTTAAAAAAGGCAGCATTAGCTGCCTTTTTTAATGCATCAAGTATTTTAATTATTATATTTTCAAACCAAACTTTCTTTTTTTAGTCTATATATGCGGTAACGTTTTAAGATTTTTTCTTTGCCTATTAAAACTATGCCAATTGTGCATAGCGCCGGCTTGATTAATATCACTCAAAGTAAAGTGTCTTGTTAGAGTTGACCGAAAAGGTGTATTCTGCAATGCTACTATTTAAGTTATTTCAAGCTGAAACAAGGTTGAATAAGGGCTGTTTTACATAAAAACACCTTAAAATAAGGAGTAAATGAATGAAAGTTAATTATTCTAGACTGATACAGGCTTTAGTTTTGATTACGGTTATCAGCAGTTGTGCGATAAAACCACCAACGACTTCTGATTATGATACCGCATATAATTTTAGTAAATTGCGAAACTATGCTTGGATCCAGCCTACAGATTCAGAAAAAGTTGCTACTTTAGATAATCGGCGTCAAGTTAATGCAATAGAAACTGTTTTAAATCAAAAAGGTTTTAATAAGGTCAATGATGCGGAAAAAGCAGATTTTTTATTAAAAACCCACATGGTTACAGACAAAAAAGTGGATGTAGATCGATTTTACAGTACCTGGGGTTATCATCCATTTTTTCACCCCAACGTTGCTTATCCCAGCTTTCACGGTTGGCCATCTAACTCTACGACAGTTGTTACCGAGAGAAAAGTGGGAACATTAGTATTGGATATTGTTGATCCTGAAAAGAAACAGGTGATTTGGCGAGGTACCGTTGAAAGCCCGTTAGGCATATACAGCAACAGAACTCCTGAAGAGCGTGCAACCATAGAGTTGAAAAACGCTAATGCAATGTTAGAAACTTTTCCTCCCGGTAAAGTAATAGCTAAGTAGTTGCTTACCTTTTTACTATGAGCTTGAGTGCTTACTGCTTCGTTTATTTATTACTCAACCCAGTGCCTGTACTCTAAAAGTACAGGCACTATAGATGCTCACAGCGTTTTCCTTTCTGAGGCATCTGTTAGTCTCTTGTTTATCTACCGAATGAATACTACCTCTTGCAAATTAGAGCAAAAAGTATGCTACTTGCAGCAAATAGGGCAAAAATTAGCGTAATGGTTAATTACAAAGGTATTATTTGTTTGATTACTTCAATCTTTTGAGACTTAGACTAGATGATTAATAGTCCATCTATTAGAATAGCTCGGAATATTAGTAAACTGAGGATTAACTGTGGAACCCGTTGAATTTGACGAAAATGGAGCCATAGATAATAAACAGTTAAATAAGGCGATTAGCTATGCTTCTCGCTTGCTTGGAATGCGCGAGTATGCTGTGCTTGAATTGCAGACAAAGCTAAAGCATAAAGGCTTTAGTGATGAAATTGCAAAGCATTGTATTGATTATATGTTAACCAATAATTGGTTGTCAGATCAGAGATATTGCGAAGCTTACATTCGTTCTAAGTCTGGTCGAGGTCAAGGATATTCCAAGATTTATTATGATTTACAACAAAAAATAGTTTTACCCGAAATTATTAATGAAGCATTTACACAAGCAAATATTGACTGGCAAAGCATTTGTGATGAAGTGGCTCAAAAGAAAATTAACTCTATTTCTGCCAATAGTGAACTAGAGAAAAAACAAAAATTGACGCGATTTTTAATGTACCGTGGTTTTTCAGTGCAAGAAGCAAAACAAACAACTCAACAAATAATGGTTATGGGAGAAGTTACAGGTGAGCATGACGAGTAGCGAAATTCGCGAAGCCTTTTTAACATTTTTTGAAAATAAAGGTCATCAACGAGTGGATTCCAGTCCATTAGTTCCCGGTAATGATCCAACCTTATTATTTACAAATGCTGGTATGGTTCCTTTTAAAGATTGTTTTCTTGGCACTGAACAAAGAGGTTATACACGAGCAACCAGCTCTCAACGATGCGTTAGAGCCGGTGGCAAACATAATGATCTGGAAAATGTTGGTTATACCGCAAGACATCATACTTTTTTTGAAATGCTCGGTAATTTTAGTTTTGGTGATTATTTTAAACAGGAAGCCATGCGTTTTGCATGGGAGTTTTTGACCGAAGAGCTGAAACTACCGAAAGAAAAGCTTTGGGTTACGGTGCATGAAACGGATAAAGAGTCGGAAGATATTTGGTTCAACGATATTGGAATTGACCAACAGCGTTTTTCTCGTTTAGGTGATAAAGATAATTTCTGGTCAATGGGAGATACTGGACCTTGTGGACCAAGCAGTGAAATTTTCTATGATCATGGTGAAGATGTTGCTGGTGGGCCTCCTGGAAGTCCTGATGAAGATGGGGATCGCTATATTGAAATTTGGAACCTTGTTTTTATGCAGTTTAATCGTAATAAAAATGGTGATATGGAGAAGCTTCCTAAACCCTCTGTTGATACAGGCATGGGATTAGAAAGAATTTCTGCGATTATGCAAAATGTGCATAACAATTATGAAGTTGATCTCTTTGCCAATTTAATTCGTTTTGCTGGGGAAATTATTCATTCTAAAGATTATACAAATCAATCTTTGCGAGTTATTGCTGATCACATTCGCTCCTGCTCGTTTCTGATATTGGATGGAGTAATGCCTGGGAATGAAGGTCGGGGTTATGTTTTACGAAGAATTATTCGACGCGCAATTCGACATGGCAATAAGCTTAATGCGCCTGAAAACTTTTTCCATCAATTAGTTCCGGGGCTGGTTAAAGAAATGGGGGATGCATACCCTCAGTTGGGTAAGCAGCAAGAATTTATTATGGATATATTGTTAAAAGAAGAGCAGCAATTTGCCAGAACGCTTGAACAGGGTATGAAAATTCTTGAGCAAGATATTGAGAGCCTCGACGGAAAAGAAATCAAAGGAGTAACGTTATTTAAACTTTATGATACCTATGGCTTTCCTGTTGATTTGACTGCTGATATAGCAAGAGAAAAAGGTTTATCGGTTGATATAGAGGGATTTGAAAAGTGCATGGAAGAACAGCGACAACGTGCACGTGAAGGTAGTCAGTTTGGTGCCGATTATAATCAAGACTTAGATGCAAAAGTGACAACTGATTTTTTAGGTTATGAGCTATTAAAGAGCCCAAGTAACGTCAAAGAAATTATTGTTGATGGCGGGTTTGTTGATGCGGTTACTGCTGGGACAGAAGCTGGACTGGTTTTAGATAAAACACCATTTTATGCTGAGTCAGGTGGTCAAGTTGGAGACAAAGGACGTATCATTGGTGATGGCATTGAGTTTGAAGTATCTGATACGGTTAAATTAAAAGATGCATTTGTGCACCGAGGGATTGTTCGCCAAGGAACAATTAAGAAGAACGTGTCGGTTGAGGCGGAAATTAATCAGTCAGAGCGAAACGAAACAGCACTAAATCATTCTGCAACTCATTTATTACATGCCGCTTTGCGCAAGTTACTAGGTGAACATATACAACAAAAGGGATCATTGGTTGATAGTGAAAGGTTGCGTTTTGATTTTTCTCATCCTGTTGCAGTTACTCAGGAAGAGATTTTTAAAATTGAACAATTGGTTAATCAAGAAATCCGTAGCAACCATCTGGTGCAAACTCAACTTACCTCTATTGATGATGCGAAAAAGCTTGGGGCGATGATGTTGTTTGGCGAAAAATATGGAGAGCAGGTTAGAGTTTTAAGCATGTCTGATTTTTCTGTAGAGCTTTGTGGGGGAACTCATGTTGAGCGTACTGGTGATATAGGAGCTTTTAAAATAGTTAGTGAGCAAGGTATTGCGTCTGGTGTACGACGAATAGAAGCTATAACAGGTGACAGTGCAATTGAATTTACTCAAAAACAAGCATGGTTAATAAATCAGCTCGCGTCATCTTTAAAGACAGATAAACTCTCTTTATCTGATAAGGTTGAACAGCTTGTTGTGAAATCTAAGCAACAAGATAGAGAAATTGACAAATTAAAGGCGAAACTTTCATCGTCACAAGGAACTGATTTATTAAGTCAGATAGAGCAGGTCGGAGAAATTAAGTTACTTGCTGTCAAAGTGGAAGGTGTAGATGCAAAAGGTTTACGCATTTTGGCGGATCAGTTAAAAGATAAGCTAGGTAGTGGTATTATAGTGTTGGCTGCCGAAGTTGATGGAAAAGTTAGTTTGATAACAGGTGTTACTAAAGATTTAACTAAAAAGTACCATGCTGGTAACTTAATGAAAGCGTTAGCTGAGCGACTTGATGGTCGTGGTGGTGGTCGACCTGACATGGCTCAGGGAGGTGGTTCGAATGTTAAAGAACTACAAAATGCGCTAAGTTGGGTAAAAAGCTGGGTTTGTGATCAGTAAAACTGCTACTATTTGATTTAAGGAGCGCTAGATCACAAATACTAATTAATACAGTGACTATGAAATAGTCTATTGTTATAATTGCGCCCCTGTTAAGGGAATGGTTAAAAATTAGGACGCGTTTTTAAATACAGCCAAATTTTTGAGGAGATTGGCAATGTTAATTTTGACTCGTCGTGTTGGCGAAACATTAATGATTGGTGATGAAGTTACTGTTACTGTACTTGGCGTTAAAGGTAATCAAGTGCGTATCGGTGTTAATGCACCTAAAGAAGTATCTGTTCATAGAGAAGAAATTTATATGCGCATACAGCGTGAAAAAGAAATGTCTTCTGATGAGTAATTTTTAGTAATTTAATATCACGAAAGAGAATCTGATTTAATTGAAAAAAGTGATTGATTTTTCGTTTTAATCAGGTAGTATTCTCCCCCGCAAAACAGCAGCAATTTTTAATATCTGTTTGTTAATTCTGGAGAGATGGCCGAGCGGCTGAAGGCGCTCCCCTGCTAAGGGAGTATGGGTTTTATCGCCCATCGGGGGTTCGAATCCCCCTCTCTCCGCCATGTTTGACTATGCACTGTTTTTGGCAAGATTAAGCGGATGTGTTTTATTGTTTTGTGAATAAATTTTTCAAACAATTTCATTGACAAGGCAGTTGCTCATAAGGATAATACCGCTCCCTTTGACGCAGAGCGTTAAAGAACATAACGCGCATGTAGCTCAGCTGGATAGAGTACCTGGCTACGAACCAGGCGGTCGGAGGTTCGACTCCTTCCATGCGCGCCATTTCAAGAAACCCCGGATTAAACCCCGGGGTTTTTTATTTCCGCACTTCTTCTGCAAATTTGAGCCATATTT
>JAUIHB010000246.1 GCA_030432465.1 Gammaproteobacteria bacterium | reverse complement strand
ATCGGATTTAAATCTACATAAACCATACAGGCCAGTGCAGCAGATTCATCCAGTAACGCCTGTGAAGTAAAACGAGATTCCCAGAAATGTCCCTTACAACCGTCTTCTCGATTAGCGAGTCGAGCCAGAGGTTCGTTTAAACGCCGCATTAACCAGGATAAGTCACCTAATCGTTTTCGATAGGTGGTTAATAACTCCTTATCATTAACTATTGCCTGCAAACGTAACTGACGCTGTTGCTGAAATTCCGGTTTATCTAATTTGCCGGGAAAGGCTTTTAACCAGCGCTCAGCCACTTTTAAATCTGACCACTGCTCTGGTGCTTTAGGATTGGAATAAACCACTAAGTGATAATGATTGCTCATGACGGTATAGGCATACACTTCAATAGCAAAAACATCAGCCAGCTCAATCATTCGCTCTTCAATCCATTGACGGCGATATTCATAGTTAATCCCAGTATTTACATCTACACTACACAAAAATGTTCGTCGTACACAACGACTGATTAAGTGATAATAACCGAGAGTTTCTGGGTCTATTTGCTCTTTTCTGGGAATAGCCATTTATCGTCCTTGATAAATTGAATGGAAAGTTATTGTTGCAAATCTGAACACATCATTAAATCAGAAATACTGGATAAAATACCTCAGCAATTAACGATTGAATGTGTAGGAAATTGACAGTAGAGTGACTGTCTGGAATTGGTCGTTGTCCCAAAACGAACTAAGAACAACTTTTGAGGATGAAAATGAACATGATTCAGTCGAATTTGAAATCGCTACAAAGGAAAACGAATACTATCGCTTTCCTAGCGACTTAATGTCACTCAAACATGATTTATTTATCCATGAATCAGTTGATTTTGCACGCAGGTTCTTCGTTGCTGAAAGAGGTATATCTATATTTCTTAAAATTGACGAAATGGTAGAAGAGTCCATTTATATTGGTGGCGATAGCGAAAGGGCTATCCCTTTGAAGGTTTACACTGATCTGCTAAAGGCTTTCCCAAATACATACGAATTAAATAGGTATGCATCAGCTCGTACCAGTGCTGTTTTATCTTCCTATATTGATACTAAAGAGGACTATGAGGCTAAGTATCAAGCTTATTTGAATAAGAAGGTAACCAAAAAAGGAACGAACTTTAGATATTATTTTTCCGAACTAGAGGTAATGAAATACAAAAGCATCTTGGAAAAACTAAACATGATGCTAAATGATGAAGAATCCTATAGCGAAGCTCAATGGCAAGAAGAGCTCTTGCAAATAATATTGCTTCTGTATCCCAAGTATATTCATGTCTTCAAAGAAGCGGCTGTGCGAGACACGTATAACCAAAGTAATAGAAATATAGACTACTTGTTAGTCGATTCTTGTGGAAATACGGATATTATTGAGATCAAAAAGCCCTTTAATAAATGTATAATTACTGAAAAGACCTACAGAGGCAACTTTATACCGTTGAGAGAATTATCTGGTACGGTTATGCAAATTGAGAAGTATATTTTCTATCTAAACAAGTGGGGTAGGAAGGGTGAAGATAAGCTTACTGGGCATTATAAAAAAGAGCTATCAGAGAACTTCAAGATAAAGATAACAAATCCTAGTGGAATCATTATCATGGGTAGAAAAAAAGGGTTAACTGAAAAGCAGCTCCAAGATTTCGAAGTTATTAAGAGAAAATATAAAAATGTAATTGATATTATTACTTACGATGACCTTATTGAGCGACTTGAATTTACTATAGAACAATGGAAAGAAACATATAAAAAGTCAAAGCACGAGGACTTGTAAACTCGCCGCTGATTTTGGCGTTAATACCCGCAAATGACCGTAAGCAGAAATGCTGGATGACTCTGCTTTATCTAAAGCAGTCACATCAAGCCAAACATGCAATATTTATGCTTTACCTTCTTGATTTTTGAAGATGATTTTTGATAGTCAGTTTTCTGATACCTCTGAGGTGGGAAAAAGTTGCCCATGTCTAGGTATTTATTTTCACGAGCAGCTTGTTATATTAAATCGTTAAGATCGATAAGCTCGTCACTTAAGGAAAAACATGTCAGAAAATGCATTTTTTGTGCCATCTCTTTAAGTGTATTTTTGTAAAGTCTTAAATAGATTAAATCATTGTTTGCACAAGGTGCTATTTCATCATCTTGATACTCTTCAATAATATCGATTAGTTCTTTTTCTCTGGCAGCAAGTCCACGCCATATCAGGTTAAAATTTTGCTCATCTATACTTAATGTAAATTCACGCATACCTATAACACCTCTATGCTTTCTTTTTAAATAACTTTTCGCAATGTATGACTGTTTTTTCTAGCAAGCTAATGAACTCACTCACTGGCATATTGCGAGATGCTCCTTAAGTATAAGTGTCTTGGAATCAAACCAGAAAGTGATTAAGGTGGGCTGTTACTTTGTACTTGAATATACTAGGCCTGTATATTGTTTATAGCCTTATATATCGCTAACTTTAAATAGACTATAACAATAGGTTGTCTTAAAAAATAATGATAAGATAAAGTTAATCCTTTAGGTAATTTAAACAGTGAAAATAAAAGGTAATTAATCAATGTCAAATGATGATGAATTTATTGAACATACCTTTGATAGCCCTGCATCGACTATCAAAGATAGTGATTCAAAAGCTGAGTATGAGATTAGGCCTTCAGACGATATCGCTATAGATGACGTTGCAAGCCTTAACTCTTGGATACAAATTATTTTAAAGAAAGATGGGGTACACTTTGCGGAACCCGTACTAGATCTGAACTTTTATGGTGATAACGATGACAAATATTTAGTTATCAACCATTACACAAGTAATACCTCGGCAAATGTTTATTTGTTTAAAACTGATGATAGAAGAAACCCACTGGCATCACTTATACAATGGTTAGAGTGTGTTAACTACAGTTTAAGGGCGTTGATGGAACTGCTAGAAAACTCTCACTACTATGAAACCAATATGGGGCTTGAAACAAGATGCTTAGGAGTGACTATTAAAAAAACAGCCCAAGGAAAAAAAACATGAAAACAATTGTTAGTATTAAAAAGAGAAAGCTAAATAATAGTACAAAAGACCTCACCAATGCTCAAATTTCTGCGGCAGCATCGAAAGGTAGTTATGAAATATCAAGTCGAAACAAAACAAAAAGCCAACAAGAAAAAGTGGTGGTTGAGGAGTATACAGAGTGGGAATAAGGATATTTACACATGAGAAATTAAAAAGAAATATGAATGACAAAGATTTGCAAGAGCTAGTAAATAACTTTAGAGCTTATAAAGCCTCTGGCGATACTAATGGAATTTTTGGGCGTGACGAGCCTTATGATAGACCTAGCTCAGCAAAATTTGTAGAGCTAATGCACATTCATCTTAGAAGTGAAAATATAAAACCTTGGATATGGAATAATATTCGAATATCCCAGTTTTCCAAGACAAGCGATAGCGCATTAGTCTATGTATCAGGTGCAGTCAGTGACGATACCTATCTTTTAATAACCGTCTTTCATTCTAATGCCCATAAAATGGCCGAAAAAATAACTTTTATGTGTGAATTAGCAGAAATAGCGGAACGATTTAGAGAAAGATTTTAGGTTTAGCTTTAAATAAAATTAACTGCCTTGAGTGGAAAGGTAGAATAACTATTACTTCAATTGTTAAGTGTGAATCGTATGGTACATGGTTTAGATTTGTATTATGGCTGCAACCTAGCGTTTTGAGGTGAAATTGCGTAAGAAATGCTATTAACATGACTACCTGGGAAGCTTGGGCCAATTCTAAATTCCAACTCAGTATCCTGTGCTTTTGCTGCTAATAATAGCGAGAATAATATATTATCATCCCCCTTAAAGCTAAGGTAGTAGTGAGACTTAGTCGTACTAGCCAGAGTTATATCGCCTGACTGACTAGCCGAACAGGTATTTTTATCAAGAATAACAAACTGCTCTTGATCGCTATTATTAGTTTTTTTGTTAATATAAAATCCGCGAATTTTTGAGTATACCGTTGCACTAGTTGTTACTCCGTCGAAACAACCTGCGTAGCTAAATTGTGATAAGCCAAACATAATAGTTAATAATGTCTTTTTCATTATATTCCCAAGTGATTTTTATATAGCGTCTTCAACTCTGTCCCAGTTTTGGCGTTGAGTTTGTGTGGTTGATTTTGTTATTTATTGTACATACTTCTTCAAAAACTCTCAATTTTTTCCTGACATAATTTTTCGGTTAATGTTTTAAGTCTTTCAACACATTCAGCCAGCCATTCCAGTTGTGCTTGAGTAATGGTATAGGTTTTGTTGTAACGAGCTTTGACATAGGCGCGTCTGAGTAATTTGAATAAGGCTTTTTCGGTATCGTTGGTTAACGGAAAAGCCGCTTTAAAATCGTTGTGCAAACTGTTGACCAGTGAATAAAGTTTTTCGATGTCGTGCGTGCTGGGTTTGTAGTGGGTGAAGACTAACAGGTTGGTTGCTAAAAAATTTTCAGTGGCTTGATGTAAAAAGAAAGCTGCTTTATTGAAATCATTCTTAGCAATTGCCAGTAGGTAATAATCATAAAATCCAACAGCACTATTGAACCAAAATTCTAAATCCTCTTCGGCCATTTTCTTGCGTAAAACGTTATCAATTTCTGCAGGCTCATCCAGCTGAAAACGACCTGAATCATGCAATAAAATACCTTCTCGTTTTATATCACTGAAAAAATACTGTTGCTTGCGTAAATTAGAATTAACCGACTCGATTGGTTCCGCAATAATACTGATAGGCGTTTTTCTGACTCGGCTCATCAGGCTTTTATTCATATGGCTATTTTCTTCAACCTTATCTGCCTGTTTTTGAGTTTCGGTGATCACCAATAAATCAAAATCGCTTTGATAGCGATAATTCATGGTTTCTTCATCAAAATCATCGACCCATTCGCCTCGGGCATAACTGCCGAACAGAATGATCATGCCGGGATCGGTATATTTACGCACAATCTCAACCGCTAGCTTGAGTTGGGACTGTTTGTTCTCTGGGAGATGGTCTATGGATGTTTTCATAGCCGTATCATAATTGAAAAACTAAAGGGGTGGTAGTCTCATTTTAGTCACCGTCGTAAGGTTGTCCTTAAAATATTACGCCCCAATTTTGTTGATGGTGACTTTACTGAGTTATTTCTTCGAGAAGCTCGCATAAATAGTCAGATTAATCATCCCAATGTAGTAAGTGTCTTCGATTTTGGTATCAGCAAGCCTTTAGATGAACGGGATCTTAAGCATACCCGTATGGGAATGGTTATGGGAACGCTCGGTTATATTGCTCCAAAACAGATTTCGTGTGAAGCTCATATTGATATCCGAGCTGATATTTATGCGCTTGGCACGGTCCTTTATTTTATGAGCACTGGTGAGGCGGCTTATGAAGGAAGCAGTAGTGAAGTGGTTATGCATAAACAATTTTCTTCGCTACCCGACCCGCTTGATAGAAACAAATTGAAAGACTTTGAAGCCGCATTATTACAGCCCGTTATCGAAAAAGCTATGCAGTTTAAACCTGAGTTGCGCTATCAATACGTAGGAAGTTTTATTATTGTTAAGCATGCTAAAGGCGAAAGCGTTGCGGTAAGCTCGGAGGACATCGCTACTGGAGAAGCTACACGTTATTCTTTTGTGTACAAAGGTGAACTCAATGATGGTTTTACTCTGCAATCGTTAATTTTTATGATTAGTTTTTATGATGACGACCAGACTATGATATTTATCAGGCTTAATAAATAACAACCAGCCTTGTTAGGGCTAGTTGTTATTACTATTTACGTTTGCTGAAATTGATTTTATTTCCCGTAAACATCAATTTCTGCCACTGCCGCCCACGGATTTCCATTGACTTCAGATGTTGACTGTAAACGAATGAACTGACCTATAGTCGGTGTAAAAGTCACTTCCTGAATATCAGTAGAATTAGTGAAAGTGCCCGTTGTCACTGGCGTTCCCCAGTTAACGCCATCTGCACTGACAAAAATTTCATAGCCAGCAATACGTCCATTAACGCCACCATCTTGTCTTGGAGTATAAATCAGACTGGTTAGTTCCGATGATTCACCTAAGTTGATTTGAATATCATGCGGGTGCGTTGGAGATGAATCTGACCACGATGTATGCCAGATAGTATTTAAGTTACCATCAAAAGCATTGGTCGCTGCGCCATTCTCGCCAGCAAG
>JAUIHB010000245.1 GCA_030432465.1 Gammaproteobacteria bacterium | reverse complement strand
CTTTTCAATCGCCGCAAGATTGTCTGCAATTATCTCTTTTATCGCAGGCACAACATAGTCAGGCTCTATTTTATCAATATATTTAATAGGATTTTGTAATAATAATGGGTTTGTTATAGTCATATTGGAATAGCATTCTTAGTTAATTGATTGCAAACTGGTATCCAGTTTAATCCGTTATGCTATTAAGTAAAGTAAAGTCACCACTCAAATTTAATAAAGGTCTCAATATGTCTCAATTTGATTATGATTATCTCGCAATCGGTGGAGGAAGCGGCGGTATCGCATCTGCCAATAGAGCATCAATGTATGGAAAGAAATGCGCAATTATTGAGGCTAAAGCACTTGGCGGAACTTGCGTTAATGTCGGTTGTGTTCCTAAAAAAGTCATGTGGTTTGCCGGACAGATAGCAGATGCTTTTAAACTCGCACCTGATTATGGATTTGATGTTGAAGTGAAAGGACTGGACTGGAAAACACTGGTTAAAAACCGAGAAGCTTATATCGGCAGAATACATCAATCTTATGATAATGTTTTAGGAAAAAACAAAGTCGATGTAATCAAAGGCTTCGCTACTTTTATCGATAAAAATACGGTCAAAGTTGGCGACAAAACCATCACCGCAGAACATATCACTATTGCAACAGGCGGCCAGCCCATTATTCCAGATATTCCCGGCAAGGAATACATACTTGATTCCGATGGTTTTTTCGCACTAGAAAAACAACCTGAACGGGTAGTCGTGGTCGGTGCTGGTTATATCGCTGTCGAAATTGCAGGGGTATTTAACGCATTAGGTAGTGACACCCATTTAGTTGTTCGCAAAGATCACCCTTTACGTGAATTTGACGATATTATTTCTAGTACACTGGATGAATTACTTCAGGAAGAAGGAGTAATTTTACATAGACAAACGGAAATAACCGCCATAGAAAAAAATACCGATGGTAGCTTAAAACTCTCCAGCGACGGTGAGTCATTACCAGATGTAGATGCTGTTATTTACGCCATTGGCCGCAGCCCTATGACAAAACAGTTAAATCTGGAAAATGCAGAGATAAAAACGGATAAAAAAGGTTACATCATTACCGATGAATACCAAAACACTAACATTAAAGGTGTTTATGCGGTCGGTGATAACACCGGACGTGCTCAACTCACACCTGTAGCGGTAGCAGCTGGAAGGCGTTTATCCGAACGTTTATTTAATAATAAACCCAATGAAAAACTGGATTATGAAAACATCCCAACAGTGGTATTTTCTCATCCTGCGATAGGCACGATAGGCTTAACTGAAGCCCAAGCCAGAGAAAAATATGGCGACTCAGTAAAAACCTACACCTCAAGCTTTACAGCCATGTACACAGCTATAACCCAACATCGTCAGCCAACTAAAATGAAACTGGTTTGCGTCGGTGAAAATGAGAAAGTCGTTGGCGTTCATATTATTGGCTTAGGTGCCGACGAAATGTTGCAAGGCTTTGCTGTTGCCGTAAAAATGGGCGCAACCAAGGCCGATTTTGATAATACTGTGGCTATTCATCCTACTTCGTCGGAAGAGCTGGTTACTATGCGCTAACCCTTATTATTGAAATTTATTAAGCATTTCTTTAGCGTAAACAGGCTAAATTTACTCACATCATCGAATTGAGTAAATCGAATATTCACTAATTGGCCTGATTTACGCTAAAATACGCCCTATTAACTTACCAATTATCAGGATTTTTAATGTCCGTTCGCTCTTTTGAAAAAACACATCCTAAACTCGGTAACCGAGTTTTTGTCGATCCTACAGCATTAGTCGTCGGTGACGTCACAATAGGCCACGATAGTTCAGTATGGCCAATGGCAACTATACGAGGTGATGTGCATTCAATAGAAATTGGCGACCGTACCAGTATTCAGGATGGCTGTGTACTCCATGTAACTCATGCTGGCCCATATGATCCAGATGGTCATGATCTAAAAATAGGTAGCGATGTCACCGTTGGACACAAAGCCATGATTCACGGATGCACTATTGAAGATCAATGCTTAATTGGAATGGGCGCCGTTGTTATGGACAGCGCAATTATTCATTCCCAAGTGATACTGGGAGCGAATAGTTTAGTCCCACCGGGTAGAAAACTTGAAGGTGGTTATTTATGGGTCGGCTCTCCAGCACGTAAAATTAGACCCCTCAATGAAGAAGAACTTGCCTTTTTTAAATATTCTGCAAATAACTATGTGAAACTAAAGGATCGGTATTTGGCAGGTTGATATAAAAAGCTCTGACAACGGGAATTTTCAACAACTAAAACAGAGCTGTAATGTCTATATTAGATAATTGAAAAAGTTATCTAATACTCTCGTGGCTTATTTAGCAAAAAATTTCTTTATACTTTTTATCAGTATGGCTATTTTTATATACATATCAATTGCCATTCACGAAATGGGGCATGTGGTAGGTGGTAAACTTATTAGTGTTGATAATCTGGCAGCATATATTTGGCCTGGTATCGAGTTATACCCAGATCTGGGATCAGTCTATGAGGATGTATGGCCAAATAATGAAATCGCTTTTACTCAACACATTCCCCCTTCTATCAATATTCTTGATTATAGCAACACACCTCCTTGGAACAATTCATCTATAACACTTTTAAAAAAATCTCCTACAGAGTTTGATCTAAATATAATAAAACTAATGGGAAGTGGGTTAACCTTTATCCTTTCATTGATAGCTATGCTATTTATTTATCTTTTAAGACCAAGTGGTAAAGTTCTACTCTTCGCTACTTTTGGTGTTTTATTAAATTATGATCTTCTATTTTATAGTGTTTTACCTTTAATTTTTAATCTACCTCACCTTATTTTTTGGGGCGGAAATACAGCAGAACCCATAAACGCATTATCAAAAATGTATTTTTCAAAACACTTCTGGCTTACCGTTGTCATTATAATTTCAACGCTCCAGTATCTATTTTTATACAGATATCATTCTAAGATAAAAAATTAAGCTAAGTTTACAGACTTTATATCAGGCAAAACATCAAACCAATGTTGGTATGCTAGAGCCGCTTGCCCTATCAGCATACCAGAACCATCAGCAAACTTTTGTATTCCATTTTGTTCACAAAACACTCTAAACTCATTTGCTCTTTCGGCATAATTCAGATCATAACCAAAAGTTGTATCATTTATCAGAGGTTTTAAAGGTTCAAATAGTTTCGCGTTGAACTCACTAATTGAACTAATAATCCCATCAACAATTAAATGATCATTTAGATTAACAGAATCGAATGGAACAATATCACCAATAGACGAAAATTGTTTTACTAATTTAAGCACTTTGCTCTGAGTTCGGTTATGCAGAATAACTTTCGCCTGAGCCTCTAACAAAGCCTGAATAATTGATAAACTAGCTCCGCCCGCTCCAATCACAATAATTTGCTTATTGGCAACCGACATGTCTTGATTTTTTAAGTCTAGCAATAAACCAGCACCGTCAGTTGTATCGCCTAATAGTGAACCATCAGACTGTTTAATAATGGTATTTACTGATTGAGTAATTTTTGCCCTATCGGTCATACTATCAAGCAAAGGAATTACCGCTTGTTTATGCGGCAATGTAACATTTAAACCTAATCCTTTTTCTGCAAAGAACTGACGAGTAAAACTCTCAAGGCTGTCAGGTTTTACATGATACTTTTGATAATCGATTGAACGCTCAAATTGTGCCGCAAATTGCTGATGAATACTGGGTGACTTTGAATGTAAAATAGGATCACCAATCACCCCATATTGTGGTCGATTCGTTTCGGATTGACTGTTTGTTTTTAACATAAGAGTAGATTGGAACATAAAACAGAGATTGCCCCAATCTACCACCTGCAGAAAAAAATAACAAACAACTAAAAGTATTGATTAATTGCTTTTCTGAAACAACATTTTCTTTATTAATCCCAAGAAAGCGCCGCTCCAGTTTGATACTCAGTTACACGGGTTTCAAAAAAATTCTTTTCTTTACGCATATTTGCTTGCTCATCTAGCCAGCTCAATTGATTTTTTGCCCCCGGAAAAGGTTCAGCAATATTTAATTGCTTAGCTCGTCTATTTGCTATAAAACGAAACTGTTCAATATGATCTTCTGCGTTATAACCCAATATTGGATCCTGCAAAATATAATGAGCATAACTAATTTCTGCAGCCTCACATTCATCCCACATTTTTCGTAAGCGATTTTCATCTAAAGTAAGTTTTTCTTCCTTCACAATTTCATTAACTACGCGAATTCCAAAAGCACAGTGTAAAACTTCATCACGCATAATATATTGTAATTGCTCAGCGGTTCCAGTCATCAAGCCGCGTCTTTGCAATGCAAAAATAGGACTAAATCCGTTATAAAACCAACAGCCTTCAAATACACCAGCAAAAAACAAATAAGAATGTACAAAATTATCAAGTTCATCTTTATCCGTTAAATCAATATCGGGCCGCAAAACAGAATTCAGTTTATTATTCGCTAATTGAATTTTTTGATGTATTTGTGGAACAACACGATAACGATTATAAATTTCACTTTGCTCAATACCAATAGATTCTATACAGTGTTGATAAGTCCATGTGTGCAACGCTTCTTCATAAACTTGTCTGGCCTGATAAATCTGTAATTCGGGCGCTGTCATTTTTTCCATAACCGCTAAACCAACATTTCGCATAGCTAGAATATCTGAGGTAGTTAAATACGCTAAAACATTTTCATAAAGATGTTTTTCTTCTGTCGTTAATTTATGATGATAATCTTGAACATCCTTAGTCATATTAATATCAAGCGGCGTCCAATGATTTTTATTAGCATTTAAAAAGAAATTCCATGCCCATGGATATTTAAAAGGTGCTAATTGATTAATATCTCCTACACCATTCACAATACGTTTATCAGAAACTTTAACAGCTTCAACTTTACTTGCAAATTGTCCATTGAGTTGTTCTGCCGCATGGCTTGAATTTTCTTTAACTACCGCATTATCACGCTCAAATTTAATTTGCTTATTCTCAATTCGACTATTTTTGTCTTCACTACCTGAACTTTCACTTTTTTTAGCAAATTTATTTTCAGCTTTAAATTCTGCAATGGGGTCATCCCAATCTAACATAATCTGTACTCACTTTTTCATTAAAACACATTATTGACATAACAAACCTAAACACCCCTTAACTACTGACAAGCTTCACAGTCTGGCTCTAAAATAGAACAAATTTTAGGTTCGCCACCTCGTTCTGTAGAATTAGGCACACTATTTTCAGGCTTATTCTGCGTAGCCTTTTCCATTTGAGTTGCCCCTAGTGAACGCAAATAATATGTCGTCTTCAATCCTCTAACCCAAGCTAATTTATAGAGCTGATCCAGCTTTTTACCTGATGCCTCAGCCATATATAAGTTTAAGCTTTGCGCTTGATCAATCCATTTTTGACGCCTTGAGGCAGCTTCGATTAACCAGCGCGCATCCAACTCAAAAGCAGTAGCAAAAACCTGTTTAATCTCTTCTGGAATTCGGTCTATCGACTGTACCGATCCATCAAAATATTTCAGATCATTCACCATCACTTCATCCCACAATTTTTTCTCTTTTAATTGCTGAATTAAATATGGATTAGAGACACTGAACTCTCCGGACAAATTCGACTTTACATATAAATTTTGATACGTTGGTTCAATCGATTGACTCACGCCACAAATATTTGAAATAGTTGCCGTAGGCGCAATGGCTAAACAGTTACTATTTCTCATACCATGCTTTTTTATTGACTCACGCAAAGTATCCCAATCTAAAGTTTGACTAAGATCCTGCTTTAAATAATCACCTCGCTCTGTTAATAACCTTTTGACCGAATCAATAGGTAAAATACCTTTACTCCATAAAGAACCATTGAATGTTGAATAACTACCACGCTCTTTAGCTAACTCACAAGAAGCCTGAATCGCTAAGTAACTAATGATCTCCATCGACTGATCTGCAAATTGAATTGCTTCCTCACTCGCGTAAGCAATATTTTTTTGATACAACGCATCTTGAAATCCCATGACACCTAAGCCAACAGGACGATGTTTTAAATTAGAGTTTCTAGCTTGAGGTACACTGTAATAATTGTAATCAATCACATTATCTAACATGCGCATTGCAGTAGTAATTGTACGGGCAAGTTTTTCTTGATCTAATTCACCATTTACCAAATGCTGTGCAAGGTTTACTGAGCCTAAATTACAAACCGCAATTTCATCATCATTGGTGTGCAAA
>JAUIHB010000244.1 GCA_030432465.1 Gammaproteobacteria bacterium | reverse complement strand
TATCTTTCTGCTGTAAAACAAACATCTTTCAACACCAAAGCTGAGTTAGATGATCATCTTGCCACTATTATTGCTAAAGGTGGCGAAGGTCTAATGCTACACAGGAAAAGCTCACTTTATCAAGCCAAACGAAGTGATGACCTGCAAAAACTCAAACCAATTCATGATGCCGAAGCCGTCGTTATTCGATATATTCCTGGAAAAGGAAAATATAAAGGGTTGTTGGGTGCAATTGAGGTGATCAATGAAGAAGGTGTACGATTTAAAATTGGTAGTGGTTTTAACTTACAGGAAAGAAAAAACCCTCCACCACTTAATAGTACAATTACTTATCGGTATCGCGGAAAAACTAAAAACAATGTTCCCCGCTTCGCCACATTTCTTAGGCAGAGAGATTTTGACTAGTTATTCAAGCTAGTTATAAATGCTTTTTATTAATATTGAAACCGGAAAACTATCAAATATCGCAGTAACTATTTATCAGAAATTATACTGCGATATCTTACTCTTTTTCTGCCCCCCTCAGAAAGGCCTTACATGATACCTGCATGATATTATTGAATTCTTATTTGTTTTTAAGAAACTTAGTTTGGGGCACAATTAACCTTTGTACAATTAACCTTGACACAATAGGGTATTTAGTACACCATAAAAGTGGTGGGTAATGTACAATTACAGCTATTCATTTAAGTTGACGATTAAATCAACTGTGAAAAGTAAAATTATAGAGGTTTATTAACTTATGTTACTACTCCATACAAATTAAGAGTCAATTAACTATTTTTTAATCTACCTAATCGAGAAAATATAGTGTCTACAAAACAAGAAAAAGAATTTTTAAAAAACTATAATATTCATGACTACGATGTACCGTTAACCAGCGTCGACATTGTTATTTTTTCAATTAGAAATGAGCAGGTAAATGTATTAATTTTTAAACGCAATGACTTTCCTTATAAGGACAATTGGGCGATACCGGGTGGTTTTATTAATATAAAGCGTGACAAAAATATTGAACAAACCGCACTCCGTAAATTAAAAGAAAAAACAGGATATACAGCCCCCTACTTAGAACAACTCGGTGCAACAGGGAATAACAAGCGAGATCCCAGAGGTTGGTCAGTCACCGTTACTTACTTTGCACTGGTAAATGCCGAAGAAGTAGAGCTTGATGAAGATACTCTTTGGTGCCCTTTAGATAATGATGGTCACATAACCCAGTCAAAACTCGCATTTGATCATAGCGAGCTTATCAAAGAAGCTTTTCAACGCTTAAGAAGTAAAGCTCAATATACAACGATAGCTTTACACGTACTACCAGAAAAATTCACATTATCCGAACTGCAAAAATGCTTTGAAATTATCCTAGGTGGCAAACTCAATAAATCAGGCTTTAGAAGAAGGATAACCAAAGGAAATGTAGTTGAGGAAATAAAAGGAGAATCTAAGCAGACAACAACAAGAATGGCACAACTTTACCGAAAATCTGGCAATGAAGAATTGCACTTCTATATGCGAGAAATTTATGCTCGATGATAAAGTCTAATTAATTGAATATATTGAATATTTTTGGCTACAATCTGCTTTAATTCATCATTAACACTCTGTAACCTGTGAAATATTCGGCATTACCAAATAAATAAGCAAAACCTATTTGCTGTTTTTAGCTATTCAATGAAATAATGACTCATTAACAATTAATCACCTATTCATGCTAAACGATTTGTTAGACAATAGCTTGATTGAGAATGACTTGATTAGCGATGACTTAATTGCATAGAAGTTATCCTGCGATATCAATAGGCATCAATAGATTGAAAATAATATTAAAAGATAAATAATGGAAAGCATGGAGATAACATGGAAATACCGACAAACAATCAACTAGTCGATATCGTTCAGTTAAAAAATTATTTATATAGATTAACCCAACAAGGGCAGCTATCACAGGCTGAATCTCATCCACTGAATCTCGAATTAGATTCAGTCAGCTACTCCTTAATTGATGCAGTTAGCGATCAAGCAGTACTGGAATTATTCAACGATTTCCAAAAAAAATATCCAGAGATAGACTTCACACCTTTAAAATCTATTTTTCGGAAACAACGATTTAACGAGCTTTGCCAGCTCAGACAACAGGCTTTCTCATCAAGCTTTAATAATCTAACCGATATCGACGCGAGCCATTTAATTCATGGTCAAAAAGCTATTCCGGTATCAGTTTTTTCCTGGCAGGATAAGATTCTTCAATATCAGCATCTATTAAATGAGCTAGCGACAGAACAACTCAACATTGAAAAACTAAGTCAACAAATCGGTCTGTTTTTTGAAAATAGTCAAACGCCTAAACACCTCATTGGTTTACCAGAGTTTAGAGCCAATATTATTCGCCATTTATCACTTGCCAATCAGATAACACCAGCCAAAGCGATGGATTATCTGCAAGATGAAGAGCTGATCCGTTCAGCACTAAGAGATAATGAAACAAAAACGAGGCAAGCATTTAATCAAGGAAAGATATTAATTGATCACCCGCTACAAGGTGACAAAACTCTTTTTAATTTACTTAAAAAGGAAAGTATTTCACCACGCTCCGAAATTCCTTTGGTTGATCTTATTTTATTATGGCAAGGCCCAAATTTTTACTGGCTTGCTCAAGAGTTATTTACCCAAACTCAACAAAATCAGCAGGCATTTGAAATTTTTTATCTGCGTACTCTAATAGATGCTGAAGAAAACCCTCAAGCACTAATCGAGTGGAGCAATCAGGGTCAAAAAGTAGAACAACAGGAATATAACCAATTACTCACACTAATCGAAAAAAATCGACTTATTTACGATGTACTACAAATTGCTAGTTTGTATCACTTAAGCCATGATCCGCAAAGCCATAAAAATAGATGGCTATTAATCGCACAATCTTTATCTCATGCTGAATCTGAAAAATTACACAAACGACAACTAGAGCAAGAACAGTTAACCCAACAAAAGTTAGTACAAGAACAAAAAAAGCAAGAACATGAAAATCAATTAATAAAAGAAAAACAAGCAATAATCGAAAAAAAACATGAAAAATATCAGCGGATAGAGAAACAGTTACAACAAGAAGACTTTGAAGAGTTTGCAACACAAGATGCCAGCCTAAGCGCTCCACAAAAAGCTCAAAGCCAAGATGATTTACTCATCGATCAACACAGTAATTGGAATCAATATATTAAACCTTTCTTGTCAGAAAACTGGCTTGGCTTGATTGGAGTTGGATTTATTATTGCTGCATGGCCAATATTGTCGATGATGGTTTGGGACAAAAGTGAGTACTATCGCATTGCTGCCGGCGCAATTCCATTGCTATTTTTAACTATAAGCTCCGCTTGGATTGTTCACTTTTTCACTCACTTTAAATCAAAAAAACGGGATGCAAAAAATACTGCCGAAAGCGAGAGTCCTCCTAATAAAAATCACTCTATTTTAGCTTCCAACAATAAAAAACCCGTTCAGTTGTTTACCTGTTTAACCATCTGGACAATACCTTTTAATTTTTTAATGGCAATCAGCATTCAAAGCTCAGGAATGACATTGATTGCCAGTCTCATGTTACTAGTTTATGCAATAACTATCTGGGCAATATCACCTTGGTTGAAGCCACCTTACGGACAATCTCCCAGAAACTACTTATTACTCAGTCACGCAATTTTAATCATACCGGCGATTTTTAACACTCTTCAAATAGCTTCGCTCGAATTTAGCATTGCACTGATGACCTATTTTGCTTTCTTTATTTTTGTAAAGACACTTTTTGAAGCCACTCAAAAAGAACAAAGTAATAACTACTCATTTTTAACTTTTTTAATTAGTATTCATTTAGCTATTTTACTTATTGCTACGCATATTTTTTATGTTCGACTACCTGCTATTGGCACCGTTTCCGTTATCATTACTCTCGTATCAATTTGTTTATATTATTTGCAGATATCATCAAAGAGTATTACAGCACAAAGTGCTAAAAAGGCAACATGGATAATTGCCTGTGGTGCAGCAACTGTTTTAGGTAACCTGTTAGCACTTTCTGACCCTATTTATTTATTGGTCACTCTTTTACTTTCCGCCATTTTTTGGGGCAGTCTATCTATTTCACAACGCGAAAAAAATTGGCCGGTAGAAGTATTCGCATTTCACATTGTCGCTTATGTTGCCGCTTTACAATATCAACTTGAACTCAGCCAACTTTATTTATTAGCACTAATTTTGTTTAGCGGAGTAGGGATTTGGCAAGTAGAAAAAAAGTTAGCCCAGCATGAAATAAAACTTTTGTCTTTTGGCATTCCCACTGGGTTATTGCTAATTAGTTTTGTAAACAATTTAACCGGACTGTTTGGTATCTTCAGTTTAATGATACTCATGACAATAGCTATCTACAATTATTATCGTTGTAGTCAACGATACCAGATTGCTTTGTGGTATATATCAGTTACAACCTTAATACTGATTCCGATGATTCACTATTTTAATACGCTATCAGGTAGCGATTTTCTCCATAGTAATCTAGCAGCTTATGTTTCGTTGGTTGCTATTGGCTGGTCAATTATTTCATCATGGTTAAAAGATATTCCAGCACAAATACACCGAACCACAATGCTTTGGATTCTCACCATTGTTTCAACGGGCTTGTTATTTCTAATTGCAATAGAAAGTCATTTCAAATGGGATATTGTTTGGTTTACAGCATTACTTTTAACCATAACGGCCAATATTCTGGCAGCCAAAAGAGCTCAATCTTTATTCCCATTATATCTTGCCGCAGCACTTGCCGCATTGGCTAGCTTTGGAATTAAACATGAATTTGAACTTATCTCGAAGAGTGGTATAGGTTCGGCTATTTTGGCATTCATACTTATAACTTCGGCTCCCTATTTACAAAAACTTGCTTTTTTCAATAGTCCCAACCGTCCAGATCGATTCTTTAGCAGCAACTTTATTTTGCACAGTAAACAATACTTACGTCTTCCGCTAGAACAGTTTTCCTGGATATTGATTGCTGTTAGCTTCTTCAAAATTATGTCTTTATTTGCACCAACAGTTGATAACTATAAACTCAGTGCAGCCTGCCTCATTAACACCTGTGCATTATTAATACTTGCGGTAAGATACCAGAAAGCGTGGTTAACAACTCTCGCGTTTTTACCATTTTTCAGCTTTATTGCGGCAATAATTATCAGTATTCCTTTGAGTTATGCTCCATTATTAATACTTACCCTATTTATTGGCTGGAACTACCTGACAAAGTACTGTCAAGCTATCACAGGAAAACTCAACATTTTATCTTCTCCGATAAAATATGCCCATGCCAGCTATTCATCACTGTTTATTTTTATCGGTATATTAGCCTACGCTTATCTGCTTTTTGCGAATGCAGAATCGTGGCAATTTTTCACATTTTCATTAATGAGTCTGTTTTATATTCAAGTAACCCTTGTCCAAGAAAAAAATCGTTTATTCAGCCACTTGAATTTACTTCATATAGGAATACTCTGGACTCTTTTCTATAGTTTAAATTTTTACTCCGTCATTGAACCATTAGAAAATTTAGATATTATCTGGTGGTTAGTAGGACTAATGTACTTACTTTTTCTACCTGCATATTTTATGGAGTGGTTAAAAGGCGATATGCCAAAAAATTATCATCAGGCAATACAATTATGGCTCCCCTTCTTATCTATTTTATTAGTCTCATTGCTGATCAATGATTACTATCAAGGATACACTCTCAATGTAGTCAGCCTGATATCAAGCTTAATAATTTTACATTGTGCTAATCGAGCATATCATCATTGGTTACTACTCTTCAGCCAATGGCTGGTGTGTTGTTTGCTCGGCTATTATTTTATCCCGAACAATATATATGCATTATTATCAGGGAGCTTTATTTTTTCAGCCATAACAACTGTTTGGCACAATTTATCTCGGATAAAATGGTTACATCTACAAGGAATTAGTGAGCTGAATAAGACACCAATCCAGCAGATATCAGTTATTAATCTTTTAGGAGTATTAGCAGTAATAGGCCTGCACTTTATCACTTATCTGGGAATAGCGACTGAGACTATTCAAAGTATCTGGCT
The DNA here is from genome assembly GCA_030432465.1 of Gammaproteobacteria bacterium. Lineage (GTDB taxonomy): Bacteria > Pseudomonadota > Gammaproteobacteria > Enterobacterales > Kangiellaceae > Aliikangiella. The sequence goes on along the minus strand of JAUIHB010000244.1, from coordinate 201 downwards.
TTTTAGCCTTCTACCTCTCTGGTTATTTTCTTATCGAATACTTCAATGGCAAGTTCTCACTTATGCTTTTGCATTAATTTTTGCTTATTGTAATATTTTTCTGGCTATTGGTTTGAATATTGATTTATTAGCATTAGGACTTAACCAAATACATTTAATCTGCGGTGCGCTGATGGTCACAATTTTATGCATTGCAATAGC
>JAUIHB010000243.1 GCA_030432465.1 Gammaproteobacteria bacterium | reverse complement strand
CCATAAGTGGACAATCCACCAACGCCAGTACTCCATAACTGAAATGTGAGTTCGCTCGCCGTAAGCAAAACCTGCACCGTAAAATAATCCAATGGCGACAACGGAAGCGGTAAACAAGGCTAATAAATTTTTATCACCCGGCTGACGTAATGCGGGAACAACCGCACGCAACATAAGCACTAGCCAAAAAACAATGCCTGCAAACTTTCCAATCTGCCAGAGTCGTCCAAGATCAACGTACTCGTAACCTTGATGACCCAACCAAAAATTTAGCTCACTTGGCATAACTTGTAATATTGCTAAAAACTGACCAATAAAAGAGCCGAGTACAACGGCAATTAATGCCCAAAATAAAATATTCACGCCTAGCTTTTGGTACTTGGGATCTTTTCCGCCATTAATAATTGGTGCTAAAAATAATCCGGCAGCAAGGAATCCTGTAGCAATCCAGAAAAGAGCAGACTGAATATGCCAGGTTCTCACTAAACTATAAGGAAACCAGCTAGTGGTATCGATACCATAAAAACCTTGTCCTTCAACGGTATAATGGGCTGTAAATCCCCCAAGAAAGACTTGAAAAACAAATAACGCAACCACAATAAAAAGATATTTTCCTAACGCTTTTTGCGAAGGGGTAAGTTTAAATGAGAGAATAGGATCTTCATCAGGAGTCGCTTCAAGTTCCTCTTCTTCACGTAAAAAAGCCGTTGCCCACACCAAGCCACCAATACCTGCAACCAGTAAAATAATACTCACAATAGACCAGACAATATTTTCAGCAGTAGGCTTATTATCGATTAAAGGTTCGTGTGGCCAGTTGTTAGTGTAAGTTGCGTTACCATTGGGGCGCTCGGTTGCTGTTGCCCAAGCTGTCCAAAAGAAAAACTCAGTTAAACGTGCGCGTCTTTCTGAATCAGGCAAGGTGATTTCTTTCATGGCATAACTACGCCGAGTTTCTTGCATTGATTTATCACCAGCAAACAGGCGGTCGTAATAATCTGCTGTGAGCTTTATGGCTTGAATACGTTTATTTGATAGTAATAACTCTTGCGATTGGCTATCAAAAGTATTCGTGCGATAAGCTTTTTTGAGTAAATATTTTAACTGGTGCTGCTGTTCCCCTGAAAGCGCATCATAGTTTATGGCAAACATTTCTTGAGCTGTAATTTCTAACCAATTGAGTAATTCACGATGTAACCAATCGGCACTCCAATCAGGCGCCTGATAAGCTCCATGTCCCCAGATTGAACCGAGTTGCATTCCTCCGATAGACTGCCACGCCGTTTGACCATCAAGAATTGACTCTTTGGTCATAAGTACTTTACCTTGTGAATCAACAACCTTGCTGGGGATTGGTGGTGCTTCGCGGTAAATTTCTTGTCCAAAGTATCCTAAAATACCAAAAGTTATGATTAAAGTGGCAATGAGGAGCCACCAGAGTTTTTTGTAATTAGCCATTTTGTGCCTCCACCGCCAGACCGACGGCTTGTTGGAATCGAGTATTAAATCTTGTAATGATTGCTTGGGACGCAACAGATCGGTGTAGAACATTTCATTCTCAGTAACCCATTGAAATAATTAATAAATACAAGTCTCGCGGTTAAACAATACATTTTATTTCTCCACCAATAAAATTATAGGTTTATAGGCAAGTGGGTGAATCATTAAAGATGCAATTAAAATACCTCTTTAATAAGATGTATTTTAAATACATCTTTATGCTTGTGCAAGTAATATTGATTACTAAACTGCGATAAGTTAAACGCGTGAATAGTTTTATTTGGGATGATTAATGAAGCAAATATAAGTTAGTGTGTTTTTCCAATTAATTACCGAATATTTATTACGCAAAAAAAATATTCAAAATTATCTCAATTTTAAATGATTTTTTTCTGTACGATTTTCGGCCTTGTGGTAGGATTACCAGTGCTAGTGGTTGGAAATGGTCTGGCAACTCGTTAGGTTTGTTTGGTTTTTTAAGCAATATAAATCGACCCAACGAGTAGAAAGTAAAGACCGCCAATCCTAAAATTAGCGGCCACCTTCGGTCGAGTGTGCGACCACTCAGTTGAAGATTAGCCAAGGTTTAACTCGGATTAGGAGTAAAAACGATGACGTACATCCATTGTACAACGGCTGCGCCGTCCGCGCGAGTCCAGTTTCTCACACACTGCATTTTTATCGCAGTGACAAATATTCAATATAATCAAATGGTTATCACCTGTCTTACTATTTTAAGGCTCACCTTTTGCTATCGGAAGAAAAAATCCGGCTGACAGCTTAAGTCGATTTTAAGCATTTAAACGACAATTCCCAGTTTCAGATAACAAGTGATTGACTCGCTGAGTCAGATTCACCCGATGATTTGCGCCCGAAAAAAGGCTAATAAAAAAGCAGCCAATCATTGGGATCACTTTTTATCATAACCCAGTTTGAGAACTGGACGAGCGCTAGGGAAAAGCAACGTTTATTTTCTGGTCGACCGGATCCACCGCTAGCACCTTAAAAATTAATTCACATTTTTATTTTGAAAAAAGGAAAGCCCATGAAACTGATCCATCATGTCATGCAAAGAAACAATACACTGGTACAAATTAGAGACATCAGCGGATTTACCGCCGACTACATCATGCAACATTTGTATGAGTTGCACACCGACGACCAACGAGAAATTGTTTACAACCTGTGCAGCAATTTGTATCGCGCACAACACGCACTGGAATTAATGCTGGTCAACAAAGGCGTCCCCATTAACGGCAAACCTTACAACCCCGAATCCTTTGAAAGCGTCAGATATATTAATGTGGATATAAAGTTACTCGTCGCCGATTTTGTCAAACGACAGAAAGATAATCAATCGCTTAAATATTACCGAGAAGTGTTGGCATCGTTGAGTGAGTAGAGAAAATTTTGAATATTCATTAAAACCGAGTTGCTATTGACTTGGTTTTAAAAAGGGGTAAGTATTCGGGGTGATATTGGCAGTTGAATAACTGCGAGTTTGTTAGTGAAATAGGAGCCAGGCTGTGAAATTTAAAATTGCTGTAAAGGTCAGATAATTAGGAGGAAATTCAAATGAAAACGATAGAGAAACTATTAATTTCAAAAGGGGAGCTAGGGCGAATCTATGTTGGTCAATTACGCCTTTATCTATGGCGTTCCTTGCATAAGTCTAGCAAAGTTAAAAATCCGTTTTACCCAGACTTTGAAGAGAGAGAAATAAGAGCTGGAGTATTAAGGGCCCCTGATGTTGAAGTTGTAGAGGATAATTCTGGAAATCAGATTGTTATTTCAAGGCTTGGTGAAGGAACTTCTTTATTTGACAGAGCTGGTGCTTTTGGTGACTCCAACTGGGCTTATTTTGAAATTCCTGAAGGAACTGAAATCCCTGATGGATTAATCATTACGAAAGATAGTTTTAACAAACGTTTTAATGCTACTCATTACTCAATTAGCCCTAACTATACAATGTCTAAAATAAAATTTGTGGCGTTACTAGATAAACTCGCGAGTAATGCTGAAGCTCAAAAAAGGAAACTTGCCAATGGTTGAAATTAATATTTCTACTTTAATGATTAGTATTCAAGCATTATCTAAACAGATCGAGTACTTTGAAGGACTGCTAAGTTCGGAAACCGTTAGAGATAAAGGAGAAATCCAAGAGCTACTTCTATCTTTTGATAACGCAGCTGAAAATTTAAAGGAAGCTTATCAGGAAAAAAGAGTGAATAGTAGTAATTACCCTGAGTATGAACAGTTGATAAAAAATTTAGAAAATTACACCGTTTAGCTTATGTTATTATTTCGTGGGAAGTGGTCGTTGTTCAAGGGCAGTAGGTTGGGTTATAACCCAACAAAAAGAAGTTAAATAAAACGAGAAAGCTAAACTATTGTGTTTGATGCAACAATAAATAAAACTTGCTGCTGTTGGGAAAAAGCATTGTTGGGTTATAACCCAACCTACAGAACTGGTACAAATTATAGACATCAGTGGATTTACCGCCGACTATATCATGCAATATTTGTATGAGTTGCACACCGACGACCAACGAGAAACTGTTTACAACCTCTGCAGCAATTTGTATCGCGCACAACACGCACTGGATGGTCAACAAAGGTGTCCCCATTAACGGCAAACTCTACAACCCCGAATCCTTTGAAAGCGTCAGGTATATTAATGTAGATATAAAGTTACTCGTCGCCGACTTTGTCGAACGACAGAAAGATAATCAATCACTCAAATATTATCGACAGGTGTTGGCATCGTTGAGTGAGTAGATGATAAAACCCTTCTGAATGAAGGGTTAATTATTGTAAATTATTTCGCTATTTTATGCTTGGCATAACGACACCGATAAATTTGAAAGGCTTATTTAAGAAATGAAAAATAAATTGTCGCTTTCAATGATTACTTGTAGTATTTTTGAGACATTCCATTTTTAGATTGTATTTTAAAACGAGAAAAATCTCATTTTAAAATGATGTTTTGGCAATTATTAACTAAGTGAAAGGCATGCTAGAAGAAAATAAATTATTCAAAATACAAGAGTCTAAAAGTTTTTATGCTTGGGCTGAGTTTTTAACTATAGAAGGCTCTGTGAATTTTGAAAGCTCTAATGTGAGTATTCATTTTTTGGGGGAAGGAGATAAAAGCTATTTAGTCGTTGACATAATGTTGAGCAACAGCCCAAATAAAGTTGATGAATACGTATTCCATCCCGTATCAGAAGAAAATAAATTGTTTAGTCTTTTTAAGTTTTTAGAGACGATGGATTTTGATATTTTAAAAATAGTGAATTATCTAAAGTCTGCTGAGTTTGAAAGTGATGAGTATTCAGAAGTTTTTCAAAATGACCTTGTCAGAGTTGCAAAATATACATTAACTGAAAATAAAGGAACTATACCAAATGGAGGATAAGGGGGCGTGTCTATTGTATAATAAATATTGCTTGATGAGTAATGATTATCACCTTTTAAAAATCCATGGTAGAAACATTAGAGGCATACCCTTGGTCGAGTTATCCCGCTTACATCAATGAAAGTAGCGTACCTAATTGGCTCCATCGAGAAAAAGTTTATCAAATGCTGGGGCAAAAACAACGTTACAAAGGGTATCGAGATTATGTTGAAAAAGGTATCGACGAGGACATCATGCAACATTTGTATGAACTGCACACCGACGACCAACGAGAAATTGTTTACAACCTGTGCAGCAATTTGTATCGCGCACAACACGCACTGGAACTCATGTTAGTCAACAAAGGCGTCTCCATTAACGGCAAACCCTACAACCCCGAATCCTTTGAAAGCGTCAGATAAATTAATGTGGATATAAAGTTACTCGTCGCCGATTTTGTCGAACGACAGAAAGATAATCAATCGCTTAAATATTACCGAGAAGTGTTGGCATCGTTGAGTAAGTAGATAGGAAAACCTTTCTGTCAGAAGGGGTAATCTTAGTAATATTGAATTGTGATTTGAAAATGGGAGACTTATTGCCAGAGTTAGTTGAAAGTTCTAACTTCCTACTAACCTAAGTTTTTTACTGATTCGAATTTAACACAGAAATATGATCTGGTTCACATATTGAGTGCACACAAAGTTCAATAATACGATTGCGCTTTAGATTTTGATAAAAGGAATAAATTATGGATAATATAGCAATAATAGTTTACGGCGATGGTGGAGAACTTGGTAGTTTTGAAATTTTTGCAATGAATTTAAAACGAGAAATTTCAAAAAAATATACAAAAGTAGTGGTAAAATACATCAACAGAGATACCGATTTCTTTCAGTTGATTGGTTCAATCGATCCTAATAAAGAAAAAATATCTGAACTTCACGTTTTTTCTCATGCAATTGGAGCAGGGCTATTTTTAGGGTACAAAGATAGGACAATTTCTTTAATGCGAAACGCTTTAGTTTCCAACAAGTTCAAGGCTGGAAAAAAGGTTAGCTATAATGATGTTGTCAAAACTGAGGTAGGAGCTATTCAAACTGATGATTTTAAAGTGGGTAAATTAGCAACCCAAAAATCTTTTTATCAGAGTAGATTTTCAGCTAACGCATTCATTAAACTATGGGGATGCAACTCTGGGGTGAGTGGATGGGTTTATAGCGATGGCTCAATATCGGATCCAAATGACACTTCTGTTGCTTATTACTGGAGAGCATTTAACAAGTTTAACACACCTAAACCGAGTATAGCGAAATCCTTAGCCAGTTACTTCAACCGCAAAGTCTATGGTGCTAATAGTGGAGCAAGTATAGAAGTGAAGCACAAAGGAAATTGGGTTAGCACTAAAGAATATAAAAACAACGTCGGACATTAGCC
>JAUIHB010000242.1 GCA_030432465.1 Gammaproteobacteria bacterium | reverse complement strand
TCAAAATATACTACATCACTGGTATTTGAATGGACGCCGATTAAAGATAACCCGGCAGCGTTATAAAGCGTTTTTTGCGAGTCAAGCCAAAAAGACCATTCTGCAACGGGAGATGTTTGCCAAAAACTATTAAAAGAAAGTGACTTAAGAGAGGCGTTGAGTTTTTTTAAATTGGAATCCAGTTGGTGGCTAAGCAATTGAGCATTACTTTTGGCTTTATTAATATCTCTTTCTGGTGATAACGGTTGATTCGACTGCAAATTAAACAATAAGAAGGTAAATAACGCACCCGCTAAAACAATTGTTAATACCGATATTTTTGAAGAATTCATTCGTATAAGTCACCTAGTTTGGAATAGTTTTATTATTTTTATTGTATTAAGAATATCAGAAGAAGCTGGATTCTTCCGAGTTTCTGACGCTTTTTGTGATCTAGTTATTTTCGTCAGATAACCGTTTGATATTATTGATTATTTTTAAGTTATTTGGAAGTGATAATTGATTCCTGCTAGCTAGTTTGACCAGATAACCATTAATGTAGTCGATCTCGGTCGGCTGGTGATTTTTAATATCTAAGCTCATGGATGAAAAATTGTTGGCTGTATTTTGTGCAACTTGAATTATTTTCTTCTGAATTATTGATAATTTGTACCTTGGCAATAGCTTTTTTATTAATGGTGAGAGTTCTTTTAGTAAAGTTTTAGCTTCAGAAATAATTGATTATTGTTAATAATTTGACCATTTTGTATTTGCTTGAGTGCAGTAACTGGGTTAATAACTGCATTGATGATGAGTTTTATTAACAGATTTTCGTGGTGCGAATCACTCCAAGCTACTTCAGGGAGTGCATGGTTTAGTATTTTTATTAGTGACTCAAATTTTTCTGCTTCGTAATTTTGCGATAAATTTCCAAGTAAAGTTGTACCTTTCCCTGTATGGTGAAGAGTGTTTTGTGATAAAAATACACCATGTGTCAGGTAAGCTTGGACGACTTGAGCATTCGGGAAATATTTAAGAACTATCTCATCGAGTCCCATGCCGTTCATCATTAAGAGAATAGTGGCATTATTGATCTGTTTTTTAGCTAATTGTTGACATAATTCAGTAAGTTGATGGGCTTTTACACAAACTAAGATAGATTGAGTCGGTTGCCAGTCACCAAGAGAATAATAAGTTTGAGTAACTTCAAAGTTTTCAATTGGAGAGTTTATTGATAATTTTTGAGTGGCTTTTGGCTTATGACTATATAATTTACATGAATAGTTTTTTCTTTGTAGAAAACTACTCCATAAATGACCAATCGAGCCAGCTCCGATGATGTTGATTGGGGATGATTTTTTTCCACTATTAGAAAAAGTTTGCGTATCAGTATGCTCTGAAGCTGAAAAGCACGTCATTAAAAACCTACTTAAAAATTAGGAATAATAAGTTTGAACAAAGAAGTTACCGAAAAAAATGAATTAAAGAAAGTCATTTTAAACCGAAAAATGCTGATTTGTCTTTTCACAGGGTTTGCATCAGGACTTCCAATTTATTTACTTATTCAGCTTGTTCCGGGCTGGCTTCGTCAAAATGGTGTTGATTTATCAACTATTGGTTTGTTCAGTATCATATTATTTTCATACAATTGGAAGTTTGCTTGGTCACCATTAATGGAAAGATTTACTCCACCATTCTTGGGTAAGAGAAGGGGATGGATGGTTTTAACCCAAGTTCCTTTAATCATTTTAACTTCTTGCTTAATCTTTCTAAACCCTGTTAATGAAATACTAATGATTGCTGGTGTGATTGGAGCTATAGGTTTTTTTAGTGCAAGTCAGGACATTATTTTAGATGCATATCGAAGAGAATTACTTTCTGATGTAGAAATGGGGATGGGAACTTCTATTTTTGTTAATGCCTATAAGTTCTCTTCTCTTATTCCTGGAGGATTATCTTTAATTATTGCCGATCTTGTTTCTTGGGAGTGGGCAATTGGAACTGCTGTTATTTTTATGTTTGTTGGATTAGTAACGACTTTTTTTATCAGTGAAACTTCAGAGTCAAAATATCATCCACATTCTATAAAAGAAGCCGTTATTGAACCTTTTATAGAGTTTTTTAATCGTAATGGTTGGAAAGAGGCGAGTATTGTTCTTCTATTTTTGGTGCTTTATAAGCTAGGTGACAATATGGCTGTTGCTTTAGAAACACCATTCTTTTTTGATTTAGGTTTTAGTGGCACTGAAATTGGAACGGTCGCTAAATTTTCAAAATTATGGGCTGCAATTATCGGTACGGTCATCGGTGGTATAATAATGACTAAGCTGGGAATAAACCGTTCACTTTGGATTTTTGGTTTTTTTCAAATTGGCAGCATTCTTGGTTACGCAGTTTTAGCGTCGGTGGGGCAAAATATTACAGTTCTATTTGTGGCTGTAAGTTTGGAATATTTAGGGGTTGGTTTAGGTTCGGTTGGCATTTTAACTTTTATGTCTCAACTAACCAGCCGACAGTTTACCGCAACACAGTTTGCTTTGCTGAGTAGTATTGCCGCTATTCCGCGTACGTTTGCTAGTGCAACAACAGGTTATATTATTGAGTCTGTAGGATATGTTTCATTTTTTCTTATTTGTTTTTTATGTGCAATCCCCGGAATGTTATTGCTCCTGAAAATAGCACCCTGGAATGGACGAAAGTTACCTAACCTTTCTCACCATTCCAGTTAAATAACCAGCTTCCTGCAGCTAAAAAGACTACGCTCATTAGACTTAAAATTATTAAGTGATCTGCTATGTCGCTAAAGGAAGCGCCGTCGGTCATAATGGCTCTTGCGGCGCTTAACATATGAGTGAGAGGAAATATTTGTGCAAAGCCTTGGACAAAAGCTGGGCTTCCTTCTAATGAGAACCAGACACCTGATAGAAACATCATTGGCCAAGAAATAAAGTTAAGCATACCACCGGTAAACTCTTCACTATTAGAGCGAGATGCTATCAGTAAACTCAAAGCGATCATTGAGGAAGCGCCGAGGATTGCGACGATAAATAAATTTAACAAAGATCCTAATATATAAAAGTCGAATAAAAAATTACAACCGATAAACAACAGAGATGTCACTGTGACAACGATTAATAAACGTGAAGCGATTTGTGCAGCAAGAAACTCAAATGCACTTAAAGGAGTTGCCTGAAAACGTTTTAATACGCCATTTTTACGGTAACGAACGATCACGTATCCAACACCGAATAAACAGCTAAACATCATGTTCATGCCAAGTATACCTGGCATTACCCAATCAATATAGCGTATGGGTTTTCCTGTTGTTTGTGAGCGTTGCATTTCAGGGTGTTTGGCGAGTAAAAGTTGCTCGACAATATAGCCTTTGGATGAAGTGCTATTGACCCAATACTGTTGTTGGGAAAAATCTACTAACAAGTCTATTTTATGTTGGTCAACTTTTAAAATAGCCTTTTTAGCTTGTTGGTAGTTAACGAATTCTAAATGTTCTAACTGAATAAAAGACGATGGTTCTTTTTTTAATTCGGTAGCTTGTGTATCAAGAATACCTACTTTATACAATGCTTTTCCATCACCAGAAAATACAAAAGAAAACCCAACAAGTAGTAACACGGGAAAAATAAAATTCCATGATAGTGTTGCTCTATCCCTTAGAAACTCTATATTCCTTGCTTTAAAAATAGCAATAAATTTTTGCATATTAATTCTTAATTTTTGATTGGTTAACAACTTAACTACGCAATTTATGACCAGTGAGTTTAATAAATAAGTCTTCTAAATTTGGAGAGCGTACTTGTAAGCCTTCTAAAGAAACCTCTGATTCGAGTAACTGCTTGATTGTTTGCTCAATATTTTCGGATTCAATTTCAATTTGCTGTTTAATCACAGAATAGGGGATATTCGCTCTATTTATTTTTTCTTGTACATTGATTGGCAACAATGCAATAACACCTGAAAAATGCTCTTTCAGCATCGCTTTAGGTGTACCTTGCTGAATGATTTTTCCTTTATCAACAATTAATATTTCATCGCAAAGTGACTCTGCTTCATCCATATAGTGGGTTGTAAGCAATACCGTTTTGTTTTCTGCTTTAATTTTTTCTATCAATTGCCAGAAATTGCGTCGTGATTGTGGATCAAGGCCCGTTGTTGGTTCGTCAAGAAATATGATTTTGGGGTCATTTAACATTGCGAGGGCTAATAATAAGCGTTGTCGCTGTCCTCCAGAAAGCTTACGCGTATCACGGTTGGCTATTTCTTCCAGTGCACACATTTCAATGAGCTTTGCTTTAGAAAGAGTACGAGTATAAAATTTAGCAAACATGTCTAAAGTTTCGCCAACAGTTAGATAGTCCTGAATAGCGGTATGTTGGAATTGGATGCCTATATCATGGTAATAACTTTTATCGATAGGATGACCATTAAATAAAATTTCGCCTGCGGTAGGCTTTAAAATACCTTCCATCATTTCGATGGTTGTGGTTTTTCCTGCACCATTTGGGCCCAGTAAACCAAAACATTGACCTTTTTTGACATTAAAGGAAATATCATTAACGGCAATGGTTTCAGAAAATTTTTTGCTAAGATTTTTTATTTGAAGTATGTCTGTCATTAGAGAATTCTAATGTCAGACATACAAAAAGGAAAGTTTATTTAAAGCTTTTTACAAGGTGCTATTAAAAGTGATAGAAAGCGCTAATATAAGCACCATCAAATTCTAGATCGGCGGTCAGATCATCGTCTTTAACATCTAAATCAAACATCCGATAGCCAATTTTTGCGCCAAGACCAATGTCACTTTCGTAGCCAAGTGCGACCATTAAATCTGAAACAGAGTCATCGTCGTAATTGATAATATTCATTTCCGCATCAACAAAAACACCCGTTAGTGGTAAATCAAAACGACCTCGTGCATAAATTAATGGAATTGTGAAGTCAACGTCTTCTTGTTCGCTAATATTAGTGCCTGATGGAGGAGTTACTAGAGAAACTTGGCCATCATATTGACGCAGCGTTAAACCTAAATCTAAATTGACCCAGTTATCTAAAATTTCATAATACAAAGTATATTCAATATTACTTAAATCAATCCGTGTAGTGACATTTTCTGTGACTAAATAAGATTGTCCGTTAAAAACGATTGTTCTTTCTAAATCATTTTGGGCTGATGCATCTAAATCAGAAGAAGTTATTTTAATGTTTGGAATGAGTGGAACTGGATGTTCTATCGCTGCCCAAATGACATTATTTTTATCATCTGAGTAGCCTAAATCATTTTGAAGGTCAATATCTGAACCTTGAAGTGCGTCGGTATCTGATGAGATGGTTCCTTTGTAATCTGCTGTCCATTGGTAACCACCCACTTCAAAACCCACAATATCGGCCTGAGCGACAGGAATGGTCGTAATACTGGCAATGGCTAAAGCGCCTAGAAATTTTTTCATGTTCTTTCTCTCTATTACGAATTTGTCCCTAATTATGGACTATGAAATTGAAAAAAGGGAGAAAAAATTGATATAAATCAGACTACTCGTGAAAAATATCTCAATTTTGGGCTTTTCTCAGGGTTATGACGAGTTGGTTAAAGGTGGCTATTGAGTTTCATTTAATTAATTCGACTCTGTTATTTTTAATGTACTGAAAACAACAGAGTCATCGGAAGCTAAAGTAAGACTACCTAAGAACAGTTATTAGTCTTTAGCCGCAGCAAGTTCTAAGAGTGCTTGATCACTGAATATTTCACCTAATTGATCACTTAATAGTTTATTAATAACACCCGTGACATCAAGCTCATTGGCAGGGTTAGCAACTTCTTGAGAACCTTTTATTTTATAAAGCTTTTCAAAAGTTTTACTTTGTTTGTTGGCTTTTAAACGCAGTTGACTGGCTGCGTTCACTGTAGATTTGAATAGCCCCTTGTTAACTTTAACTTCTAGCTTTTCAATTTGAATTTCTACTGCTAAATCAGCTAATAATTTATTGCTGATAATCTTAAAATTTTGTTGCTTAAAACGTTCAATGATTTTTTTGCGTAAAATTTCAGCTGTGTTACTGGGACCGTCAACAATAATGATATCTTCATCGGTTGATGCAGCTTGTGGTGAACGATTATCAACTACGGAAACCGCAATTAGTTCGGCATATTGGTTTAGGTTTTGAGTGCTGGTAAGCTCCGGATCAATTTTATATTCGAGCTTTTTAGCCGCACATGCACTTAAAATTAAAGTGAAAAAAGTGATTAATAAAGCCGATTTTGACGGAAAACGCATTGTTAAATCCTGTGAAGTTTAAAATTAGGGGTAGTTTAACATTCTTGAGTTTAACTGGCATGATTGAATTGTATCTTTTTGCGCATAT
>JAUIHB010000005.1 GCA_030432465.1 Gammaproteobacteria bacterium | reverse complement strand
CCATCTTCAATAATCGTCTGATGTTTATTAACACCATCATAATTACACGTTATCGTACCCGCGCCTATATTTACTTTTTTACCAATTTGACAATCACCTAAATAAGCTAAATGACCCGCCTTAGAACCTTCACCTAATGTTGTTTTTTTGGTTTCTACAAAGTTTCCGACATGAGAATCATGGCAAAGATGAGTGCCTGCTCTTAATCTTGCAAAAGGCCCAACACTACAGTCATTGTCAATCGTTGCACCTTCAACTACCGAGTTAGCTTTTATAACTGAATTTTCACCAACAACGCAATCTTTTAAATAAGCATTAGGACCTATCTGCACGCCTGACTTTAGAATCACTTTGCCTTCAAACACACAATTTACATCAATAACGACATCATTTTCACAGCTCAACGTGCCGCGTAAATCAAAACGAGCAGGGTCTCTTAAAGTGACCCCTCCCTGCATTAATTCCTGAGCCATTCTTAATTGCCACACCCGCTCTAATTCAGCTAACTGTTGTAAAGTATTAATTCCTTCAACTTCAAATAATTCAACGGGTTGCGCTGTTGTTACTGACTCACCATCAGCAACTGCCATGGCAATAATATCCGTTAAATAGTATTCGCCTTGAGCATTGTTATTATTAATCTGGTTAATCCAGCGCTTTAATTCAGTTGAATTACAACACAAGATACCGGTGTTGATTTCATTAATTTGGCGTTGTAACTCAGAAGCATCTTTATGCTCAACAATACCAGTAACTTGATTATTTACATCACGAGTAATTCGCCCATAGCCTGTTGGATCTTCCAAAAAGCATGTCATTAAAGCAATACCTTTGGGCTTTTCCGCCTGAATTTCCACGAGTTGAGATAAAGTGTCGTGATGAATCAAGGGTACATCACCGTATAAAATCAACGTAGGCGTGTCATCAGTCAATCCATCCAGAGTCATTTTTACTGCATGCCCAGTCCCTAGCTGTTCCGTCTGTTCAACATATGTCAGTTGAATTTTTTCACCAACCACGGCTTGTTTGACTTGTTCTGCGCCGTGACCGACAACCAGATGACAATGAGTAGCTCCCATTGAGTGACAGCTATCGATCACATGCTGAACTAATGCTTTACCCGCTAATTGGTGTAAAACTTTAGGAAGACGAGACTTCATGCGGCTACCTTTACCAGCAGCAAGAATAATGACCTGAATGTCCATTCTTAAATGTTCCGTAGTTTCGATGAATGTAAGTCGGCTATTTTACTCATATTCGCTAACGAGTAAAACCAAAGAGATCCCTAATTCGCGCTAATTTCAAGATTGAAAAGGATAAAACGCCGCTTTGCTGGTGCGAGGGCACTTTTCTACACCAAACTTATTAGCTATGCTTCAATTTATGAAGAATTTAAGTTTTACCTCAAAAGCACTAATTGCCAACTTTGTAATTTGGATGTTGTTTATTGGAATTAGCTTATCGGCATCATTTATTGACTCAAGCCGCGCTCAAATGGAAATTAATGTCGCTGCTCGAGTTTATGGTTATTTAATCAGCTTTGTTCCCTGGATGCTGGTAACCCCCATTTTCTACTGGTATTTACATAAGCAACACCGCTCCAGACGTACCTCACTCACTCGCACAACCTTCATTCTTTTAATTGTATGGGCTCCTTTTGTGGTCACATTTGAAAGCCTGTCTTACAAAGTCATGCGTTCACTTGATGATTCATCATTAATTGATGTTTTTCTAAAGCTCCCCATTTTCTTTTGGGTCTATTGTTTAGTTCTTTTTGGGGTGATTTTAGGCGGTTGTCTTTCACTGTTATACTATCAGCGGTATAACGCTAATAAAATCGCGGCACTCAAAGCAACACAAGACAATGTGGAGCTAGAATTACAATTAAGCGAGTTAAGGATTCAATCATTACTCTCTCAACTTGAGCCCCACTTTCTATTCAATGCACTTAATTCAATTGCCAGCCTCGTCAGAGTGGCAGATAAAAAACAAGCACTCACCGCCATTACCTGCTTGAGTGACTTATTGCGCTATGCGATAGAAGCAAGTAAATCTAAATTTGTCGATTTTGAACAGGAACTCGACTTTGTTAAAGATTACTTATCATTGCAAAAGTTACGCTTCGACAAAAAACTCAACATTCAGCTGATTGATAACAGACAATCCAAAAACCAGCAATGTCCTCCATTTATTTTACAAATACTGGTCGAGAACTCAATAAAGCACGGTCTTGAAAAAAATGGTGAATTTATGCAGCTTGATATACAGATCACCAGTAACCAACAGGAACTAACGCTTGTTGTAAAAAATACTCAGTCCAATCCTGATAAGGAAAATCGGGGTCTTGGTATTGGCTTAACAAACCTAAATGCACGTTTAAATATTTTATACAATCACACCATTTCTATTCATACCCTGAATGAAAGTGAGTACTACCAAACAACCATTACTATTCCTTCAGAAGGCGAATCTTAAATGAGCCACCCTGATGCCTCAATAAGTGTTTTAATTGTTGATGATGAGCACCTTGCTCGCCAAAATATTGTTTATTCATTACAAGATTTTTCGCGTTGGAAAGTTGTAGGGGAGTGCACACGCGGTGATCAGGTTGTCAAAGCTATAGAACAATTAAAGCCACAAGTTATTTTTCTAGATATTCAAATGCCTGGGATGAACGGTTTATCTGTTTGTAAAAAGCTCCAGCGCTTAAAGCAGCCCCCCTTTATTATTTTTGTCACCGCATTTAACGAGCATGCTGTCGAAGCTTTTGAATTATGTGCAATTGACTACTTGCTAAAACCATTTGATGATAATCGTTTTGAAAAAACTATTTCAAGAGTAGAGCAGTTACTCACCAATAAACAATACCAACAGCAACAAGTTGAACAATTAGAGCAGCTATCTAATACTGAAAATAAACCTTTAAAAACACTCATTGTTCGCTCTGTAGGAAAAATCCAATTAATTGATGTTGCAAAAGTAAACTGGCTATCCACGGCAGGTAATTATGTGGAATTACATTTAGAAAGTCAGGTTATTTTACATCGCGTTAGCTTAAGCTTCTTAGAAAAACATTTGCCCAAAGATGACTTTATACGCATCCATAGAACGGCGATGATCCGCCTGTCACAAGTTTATGAGTTTTTAACGCTTTCGGATGGACAGTATGCCGTCACTTTAAAATGTGGTGAGAAAGTCAATGTTAGTCAGTCGTACAAAGAAAACTTACTGAAAAAATTGGGTATTGAGTAAAACAGAAAATTTTATCGGCTGAATAACTATCAGCCGATAAAATTAAACATCACAATTAGAAATCATATTTCCATTGTAACGAATAGGTTCTTCCTAATGGAGAGTACATACGCTGTTCATAATAAGGCCAAGCACTTGGCTTATTTGTTGGCGGCTCTTCATCAGCCAGGTTAGCAACCATGAAAGTAATTTGATGAGCATCATATTGATAGTTAAGTTGATAATCAAAAGTGCTATACCCTTCAATTTCTAACTCTTCATCTCCATGAGAACCCGTATATTTACCTAGCAATACGTGTTCAAAATCAGCTACTTCCCAGATAAAACTCATGTTAACTCTGTTTTCCGGGAATAAATACTCACCTTCAAGATCAGAGCTACTGGTTAACGCTTTATTCTGTTGCTGCAACTTCATCAAATGAGAAGCATTAATTTTTAAATGAAGCGAATCAGTGAAACTTAGTTTGCTTGAAATATCGATTCCTTGCGCCTTTTGTGAATCAAGGTTTAGGAAAGGGTCAGTTACAAAAGCAATGGTATTGTTAGGGTTGTACGTAATTAAATCAGCATAAACCAAATCACCTGACTCATCTTCAGTCGTCAAAATAGTATTAACGCCTAAATTAGTGATGATATCATCGACTTCAATCTGCCATACATCAAATGACGCCATAAAACGTTCATTAATATCAAATACCAAACCTAAGTTAAGACTTTCAGAAGTCTCAGCTTCTAAATCAGGATTCGCTTGAGTAAAAAATGGGATAGGACCAACAAAACCTGCAACTTCATCTGAGTGCAATTCAAACAAATTCGGAGCACGGAAGCCTGTACCCCAAGAAGCTCTCACTAATAAACTGTCAATGGGTGTATAACTTAAAGAAGCCTTTGGGTTTAAACTTGAGCCAAAATCACTATAGTTATCATACCGTAAGGCTAAATTCATTTCTAAGTCTTGTGTGGCAGGTATAATAAACTCGGCAAATACTGCAGCAATATCACGCTCACCCTCAGCCGAAGAGTTACCTAACCCAACAACTTTACCTTCAGCAAAAGCTTCCTCTCGCTTATCACGAATATATTCTTTTCTAAATTCAACACCTGACGCAAAATACAAAGAACCATTTTCAAGTTCAGTAAGCTCCCCTGAAAGATGACCAGAAAGCATTGAGTTATAGCTTTTTCCTTTATGTGTAAACTGCGAAGTATAAAAATCTATTTGTTCTGCTGTCAGACTCTCAAAAGGATTAAGCTCACCATTATTTACTGAGTCCAGTAAAGCTATTGCATCATCCTGATGCATCCAACCATCTTTATAAACTTCATCTACTTGAGTTAACCCATGGCTCAATACAACATCATAATCAAAGTCGAAAATGAAGCCCTCAATACCCAAATGAATACGATAATTGCGTGAGTCGGTTTCAACTGATTGTAAACCTGTTTCTGTAAAACCTCGGTAGTAAAGCATATCTTCACCAATCGGGTTAAATTCAGAGTTGGCCGGAATAAAAAATTCGTCAGCCAACAAACCAAAAGGAACATCAGAATCAGTTTTAATCTGATTAGCACTCAAACCAGCATAAATGGTGTTTTCACCTAAATAGTGACTCCATTTAACACTGACTGAGCTACGTTTATTTTCTGGAATTAATTGACGCCCTTTAGCCCAATCATCCACACAAACTTCACCTTGTACATTTTCAGCAAACTCAGTTGCATCCACAACACGCTCACAACCGTCTACTGCAGTAGAAAACAAATTACCATTAGTATCTGCTGTCACATAAGAGCCAGGGTAGCTAAATACATTAAGATCAATTAAATCAAGTTGTGAACTGATTTTTAAATCTTTACCAAGTAAAGAGTCGTAATCCTGGAATTCAGCAATAAACAATAACTCATTAGATTCGTTCGATGTACCACCAGAAAAAGAAATGAAATTTCCATTATAGTTTGAGTTAGATTGTGTTGTTTTTACCGTAACCGTATTTCCAGTAAACTCTCTTTTAGTAATGATATTCACTACGCCAGAAATTGCATCAGATCCATAAACAGCAGATGCGCCATCTTTTAATATTTCAACGCTCTCAACTTCTGCTAATGGGATAGTGTTTAAGTTAACAAAAGCAATGCTGCCATCTTGACCAAATGGATAACTTGGTAATCTTTTTCCATCAACCAAAACCAACGTGCGATCAGCTCGCAAGCCTCTCAAGTTATAACTTGAAGCACCTGGTGTAAATCCACCTGTTTGTTGATTATTTAAAGATGCACCGTTACTAAAAACGGTTGTTTGCAACAATTCTGCAAGTGTCGCTACACCAGAGCGATCAATGTCTTCACGATCAATTACCGCTAATGGCGAAGAAGATTCTTGCTCTAAGCGTTTAATATGTGAACCGGTAATAATGATTTTTTGCTGGTCATCTTGTACGGTTTCAGCTAGCACAGGTAAACTGGCTAGTGATATACAAGCAGATACAGCGAAAGTGACTGGGTTTAGCTTTCGCATTTTTGCCTCATTTTATTTCGGACTGAGATTATAAAAGAAGGCGGGAGTATAAAGAAATTTGGTTATTAGTCAACCAATCGAAAACTTAAAATTTGAACAATAAATATTAAATATTTATTGTAACTAATACTGACAAATACACTTTATTCATTATTTCAGGGTATATTTCTCATATGGTAATAAAAACTATTATTTAATATATTTTTTGAGAATTACTTCTAATATTTTTAATGAAAAAATATCTTTATATACCCAGTTTAATCAACTTAAATTTACAAAATGTAAATATTGAATTTTTAAATTTTTATTCTATTTTGGATAGACGACACTAATTGAGTGATAAACGATATCCTTGTTTAGGTAATGTTTTTATTTTTACCTGAGTAATGCCTAAATCATTCAAGGTTTTTCTCAACTTACAAACACTGTGAGTTAAACCTTTCACACCGGTATAATAATTCCCATGCCAGACTTTTTGTATAAGTTCTTCTCGTGAAACGACTCGTTGGTTGTTAGCCAGCATATGAAATAAAACTTCATTAAGTTTGTTTCTTAAGTAAACCGTTTCCCCATTGGTGGTTAAACTTTGGTTTGTTGCATCATAAACAACCTCACCAATTTTCATTACACCATAATTCAAATTTGCAATCGTCGGGTTATACATAAAGCTATTCTCCTAAAATAAGTACGAAATAAAGCTAGCTTCTTATCAGCTTTAATTTTCGTACTTAGTTTTATCGATATTTATAAAAATCCTCAAGTAGAATGGGGCGAACTGTATATTTCAGGAGTCGAACAACCAGAATCTGTGGTTTAAATTTTACCAGCCACTATTAATAAAATACTTTCAACCTGATGTGCCTTGTCTTCAATAGCATTAATTAAACTTTGATCAATCTGTGGTATTGTCATTTCAAGTTGCTCTATCTCAATTTGAAACTGTTCGAGAGAGTTCTGTAAATTGTTCATTTTCGTTTCAAGCAATCGAGAGACTTCTTGTAATTCAATATCTTGCCCATGCTGGTGACTATCAGAAAAGTCAGCACTCTCGATTAACCTGTGGGATTTTTCAATAAACAATGCTTTTGCTTCAATAATAGACGCTTGGGACTCTATATTTTGAGTCTGACTTTCAAGCTTATCCTCAAGCAAATCCAGCTCTACAAAAATCTGATTAATTTTCACTTGTTGTGGCTCAGACAAATCACTCCAATCAAAAATTTTCCCATCCACAGTAAATCGGGTTTCTTCAACTTTATCAGCTCGTTTAATCGTAATTTGATGATTATATTGATCTTTATGCGCAGCACTAATAGGTAAGCTTACAGAAAAAATAGCGCACATTAGGGTAGTTGCTAGCATAGCAACCAAGGGTTTTATAAAAGCTAGACTCATTATTTTATCTCCTCCAAAGTCAACACTGCTCACTTAGTCGAAGAAATAATAAAAATAGTTGGCTGAAAGAGGAAAAATTGACAAAAAAGGCGCTTAAAAAGCGCCTTTTTCTATAACAGCAGTAAAAATGTTATTTACCCGCTTTTTTACGAATAGCCTGTAATGTTCTTAACTGAGCAACAGCCTCAGCCAATTCAACAGCAGCCTTTGAGTATTCAATTTCTGAATTCTGATCGGCCATCGCAGCTTCTGCAGCTTCTTTTGCAGCAATAGCCGCGGCTTCATCAACATCATCAG
Organism: Gammaproteobacteria bacterium; assembly: GCA_030432465.1. Taxonomy (GTDB): domain Bacteria; phylum Pseudomonadota; class Gammaproteobacteria; order Enterobacterales; family Kangiellaceae; genus Aliikangiella. Next base: position 30,011 of record JAUIHB010000005.1, on the reverse strand, counting down.
CACGTGCTGCAGTATCAGCTAATATTGTCGTCACATGCGGTTGTACTTCTAACATACCACCTGACACGTAGAAATGTTCTACATTTCCATCATGGTCAGTGACTTTCACTGTACCTGGTTTCAGTGCAGTTAACAACGGAGCATGTCCAGGAGTAATACCTAACTCACCTAGAGCACCACGTGCAACTAACGAATCGACTGTGCCGGAAAAAATAGACTTTTCAGCACTAACGATATCTAAATGAAATGTATACATATTCAATTTCCTATCAGTTGAAAGCTACAATTAAATTGATTTAGCTTTTTCAACAGCCTCTTCGATTGAACCAACCATATAGAATGCTTGCTCAGGCAAGTGATCATACTCACCATTTAAAATGCCTTTAAAGCCAGCAATGGTATCTTTAAGCGAAACATATTTTCCTGGTGAACCAGTAAATACTTCAGCAACGAAGAAAGGCTGAGACAAGAAACGCTGAATCTTACGTGCTCGAGATACAGTTTGCTTATCTTCTTCCGATAATTCATCCATACCCAAAATCGCGATAATATCTTTCAGCTCTTTGTAACGTTGTAAAACCGATTGAACGCCACGTGCAGTATCGTAGTGCTCTTGACCAATGACCAAAGGATCTAACTGACGTGAAGTAGAGTCTAAAGGATCTACAGCAGGGTAAATACCTAGTTCAGCAATTTGTCGAGAAAGTACAACAGTCGCATCCAAGTGAGCAAATGTTGTTGCTGGAGAAGGGTCAGTCAAATCATCCGCAGGTACATAAACCGCTTGAACCGAGGTAATCGAGCCAGTCTTAGTAGAAGTAATACGCTCTTGAAGTACACCCATTTCTTCAGCTAGTGTAGGTTGGTAACCTACCGCTGATGGCATACGACCAAGAAGTGCAGATACTTCTGTTCCAGCTAATGTATAACGATAAATATTATCGATAAACAACAGTACATCACGACCTTCATCACGGAATTTTTCCGCCATAGTTAAACCTGTCAGAGCAACACGTAGTCTATTTCCTGGAGGCTCATTCATTTGACCGTAAACCAAAGATACTTTATCGATTACGTTTGAATCTGTCATCTCGTGATAGAAATCGTTTCCTTCACGAGTACGCTCACCAACACCCGCAAATACTGAGAAACCACTATGTTCGGTTGCGATGTTACGAATAAGCTCCATCATGTTTACAGTTTTACCAACACCCGCACCACCAAACAGACCAACTTTACCACCTTTAGCAAAAGGGCAAACCAAGTCAATTACTTTGATACCAGTTTCTAATAATTCGTTCGCCGCAGCTTGATCTTCATAAGAAGGCGCCTTGCGGTGAATAGACATACGCTCTTGTTCGCCAATTGGACCTTTTTCGTCAATTGGGTTACCTAATACGTCCATGATACGACCTAGAGTTTCTTGGCCTACTGGGACAGAAATAGGTGCACCAGTATTTGTCACTTTCATTCCGCGACTCATACCCTCAGAAGATCCCATAGCAATACAACGGACAACCCCGTCACCTAACTGCTGTTGAACTTCTAATACTAACTCGCTACCTTCAATATCGAGTGCGTCATACACTTTTGGTACATCAGTTCGTGGAAATTCCACGTCGATGACAGCGCCGATGATCTCAACAATGCTACCGTTGCTCATTGCTTGTTCCTCTATTTAGTTAATGCTTTAAAATTCGTTTACTAAAATCTCTCATATTGTGGGGCAGGGGTTAAACCGCAGCCGCACCACTAATAATTTCTGAGATTTCCTGAGTAATAGCCGCTTGACGAGCTTTGTTGTATATCAGCTGTAAATCATCAATAATATCGCCAGCATTATCGGTTGCTGCTTTCATCGCAACCATACGTGATGCTTGTTCACACGCAATATTATCAACAACACCCTGATAAACTTGAGACTCGATATAACGAACCAACAACACATCTAAAATTTCTTTTGCGTCTGGCTCATAAATATAATCCCAATGATGTTTCAAATCAGCTTCTTCATTTGGCTCAACAGGCAACAACTGCAAAACTTTTGGCTGTTGTGTCATGGTATTAACAAATTCATTATGAACCAGATATAAACGATCAATTCGTCCGTCATCAAAAGCGTCTAGCATTACCTTAACAGTACCAATTAAATCAGTAACGCTTGGGCTATCGCCTAAATGTGAAGTTTTAGCAACTACGTTGCCACCAAAACGATTAAAAAATCCAGCAGCTTTAGAGCCAATTAGACATAAATCCAGTTCAACATCCTGCTGCTGCCACTCTTGCATCGATTTGAGTGCTTCTTTGAATAGATTAGTATTTAAACCACCACATAAACCACGATCGGTAGAAATCACAATAAACCCGACGCGCTGAGTTTCACGCTCAATGATATACGGATGTTTATACTCAGTATTACCCATAGCTAAATGGCCGATCACGCCGCGAATTTTATCGGCGTAAGGCTTGGTTGCTTCCATACGATCCTGCGCTTTACGCATTTTACTCGCTGCAACCATTTCCATTGCACTGGTAATTTTTTGAGTATTTTTAATACTACCAATCTTGGTACGAATTTCTTTTCCGACCGCCATAGACTGTTCCCAGTAATTAGTTAACGTATCTCAAACAACACTTGAAAAGGGGAGCATGCTCCCCTGAATAATTTTACCAAGTTGCTGTTTCTTTAAATTTGCTGATTGCTGTTTCAAGCGCTGCTTCAATATCTTTATTGTAGTCACCAGCTTCGTTGATTTTTTCCATCAACGCTTTTTCATTGCTATTCATATGGTCTAATAAAGCAGACTCAAAATCTTGAATTTTGCTTAATTCAACATCTTTCAAGTGACCTTTCTCAGCAGCAAATAATGAAACCGCCATTTGTGCAACCGACATCGGTGCATATTGGTTTTGTTTCATTAATTCTGTAACACGTTGACCATGCTCTAACTGTTCACGTGTTGCATCATCAAGATCCGATGCAAACTGAGCAAAAGCCGCTAGCTCACGATATTGAGCTAATGCTAAACGAACACCACCACCAAGCTTTTTAACGATTTTAGTCTGCGCCGCACCACCAACACGTGATACCGAAAGACCAGCGTTAACCGCAGGGCGAATACCAGCATTAAACAAATCAGTTTCTAAGAAGATTTGACCATCTGTAATCGAAATTACGTTAGTCGGTACGAACGCAGAAACGTCGCCCGCTTGAGTTTCGATAATTGGTAACGCTGTTAAAGAACCTGTTTTGCCTTTAACTTTACCTTCAGTAAGTTTTTCAACATGATCAGCATTGATTCTAGCCGCACGCTCAAGTAAACGTGAATGCAAATAGAATACATCTCCAGGATAAGCTTCACGACCAGGTGGACGACGAAGCAATAGCGAGATTTGACGATATGCCCAAGCTTGCTTAGTTAAGTCATCATATACGATTAATGCGTCTTCACCTTTATCTCTAAAGTATTCACCCATAGAACAACCAGCGAAAGGAGCAACAAACTGAAGAGCAGCTGAGTCAGATGCTGATGCTGCAACAACAATGGTGTGAGCCATTGCGCCATGTTCTTCTAGCTTACGTACGATATTAGCAATGGTTGACGATTTTTGACCAATCGCAACATACACACACTTAACACCTGTACCTTTTTGATTGATAATTGCATCAATTGCCAATGCCGTTTTACCAGTCTGTCTGTCACCGATAATTAACTCACGTTGACCACGACCAACAGGAATCATCGCATCAACTGACTTGTAACCCGTTTGTACTGGTTGATCAACTGACTGACGAGAAATAACACCCGGTGCTACTTTTTCTACTGGTGCATAAGTTGCATTTTCAATTGAGCCTTTTCCGTCAATCGGATTACCCAAAGCATCAACAACACGACCCAATAAAGATTCGCCTGTTGGGACTTCAAGAATACGACCTGTACATTTGGCTTTTTGACCCTCAACAATATCAGAGTAGTCACCTAGCACTACCGCACCAACTGAATCGCGCTCTAAGTTCAATGCCAAGCCAAATTTACCACCGGGCAATTCGATCATTTCACCTTGCATAACTTCTGCAAGACCGTGAATTTTTAAGATACCGTCAGATACACTAACAATAGTACCTTCATTTCGAGCCTCAGAAACGACTTCAAAATCGTTGATTCGTTGTCTGATTAACTCACTGATTTCTGATGGATTCAGTTGCACACTCATGCTCTGTTCCTTATACGTTCAAAGTATCAGACAATTTGGCAAGCTTACCGCGTACCGAACCGTCGATGACTAAATCTTCTGCTTGAATAATCAAACCACCCAATAAATCAGCATTAATATCAACGCTTATTTCCACTTGACGACCTAATCTAGCCGCTAGTTTTTCTTTTAATTGAGTAATTTGCTGCTCATTTAACTCTGTTGCTGAAGTGACTTGCGCTTCAATGGTTTTTTCAAACTCGCTACGCAAGAAATTAAACAACACTTCAATTTCAGGTAAAGCCAATAGACGACCATTGCTAGCTAACAACTTAATAAAATTAGTTGCTTTATCATCCAGTCTGTCTGCACAAACCTTTAACATCGCATCGCGTTGATCTTCTTTGGTAAAATGAGGGCTTGTTAATAGCTGTTGCATCGCCTTATCACTGACTACTTGAGCGGCAAAGCCAAGCATATCAGACCATTCGGCCAACTGCTTTGCTTCTAATGCATGCTCAAACGCAGCTTTGGCGTAAGGTCTTGCTAATGTTGTTAATTCAGCCATGGGCCACCTTCATTTCGTTTATAGTTCAGCAACTAAGCTATCTAAAATATCTGCTTGAGCAGATGCGTCGATGCTACGTTGAAGAATTTTTTCTGCACCAGCAACTGCTAATACAGACACTTGCTTACGCAAATCTTCACGAGCTCGATGAACCTCTTGCTCAATTTCTGCTTGTGCGCCCGCTTTAATCTTTTCAGCTTCGGTACGAGCATCATCTTTTGCCGAATCAACAATTTCTGCATGACGCTTTTTTGCTTGATCAAGCAGCTCAGCTGCTTTCTCTTTTGCTTCACGCATAGTTTCCGCAGCACTTTTTTGTGCTAATTCTAAGTCATGTTGACTTCTATCAGCAGCAGCTAAGCCTTCAGCAATTTTTTCTTGACGCTCAGTAATCGCTGCATCTAACGCAGGCCAGATGTATTTCATAGTAAACCAAACAAACACGATCATCGCTATCGTTTGGCCTATCAGAGTTGAATTAAAATCCACGGCAGTCTCCTCTTATGACGGTTTAAGTTTATAAGACCTGAGGTTGATTACTTGACTACCGATGCTAATTGCTCAACAAATGGGTTAGCGAAAGTGAAGAATAACGCGATACCAACACCGATCATCGCTACCGCATCAAGTAGACCAACAACGATAAACATTTTTACTTGAAGCATAGGCGCTAATTCTGGTTGACGAGCTGCACTTTCAAGGAATTTACCACCCAAAAGCCCCATACCAATACCTACGCCCAATGCGCCAAGACCGATAAGGATAGCTACTGCGATTGCGGTAAAACCGATTACTGTTTCCATTTTGTTCTCCTAGTAAGGATGTTAAGTTTAAAGTTAAATAATAAAAGTAATAATTAATGATCTTCGTGCGCTAAGCTGAGGTAAACCACAGTCAACATCATAAAGATAAACGCTTGTAAGAAAGTAACGAGTACATGCAACAATGACCAACCAAAATGTAGTGGTAATTGATATAGCCCCATCAACGCGATAAGAATATAAATCAACTCACCTGCATACATATTTCCAAACAAACGAAGCGACAATGAAATTGGTTTAGCAAGCAGTGCTGCACCTTCAAGTATTAAATTAACCGGTATAGCCGCCCAGTGGTTGAACGGATTAAGCAGTAACTCTTTTGAGAAACCTTTTACACCTTTAATCTTAAGGCTATAAAAAATAATCAAAATAAATACAGAAATTGACATAGCGAAGGTCACATTCACATCGGTACTAGGAACGATTTTTAAAAACGGAATGCCAGCTGCATGTGCCAAAGAAGGGATCCAATCAACAGGGATTAAATCCATAAGATTCATTAAGTAAACCCATACAAAGATGGTCAAACCTAATGGTGCAATCATTTTGTTTTTACCATGAAACGTATCACGTACATTGGTATCAACAAAATCAATGACTAATTCGATAAACGCTTGGAATTTACCCGGAACACCCGTGGTCGCTTTTTTTGCAGCGCTACGGAAAATCCATAAAAAGATCACCCCAAGTAAGATAGAGAAAAATAAACTATCCACATTAACCGCATCTAATCTTGAACCTGAACATAAGGTTGGATTTTCAGCAGTATTAAACTGCCAGCCTTGTTCAGTCGAACAGGCTTGAAGGTTTTGTAAGTGGTGCTTAATATATCCAGTACTTGTTTCGGCCATAAGCTCATTAATCCTGTTCTTAATGGGTCTTAATTACGACAGGCGCTAGCCATTGACTCAACAGCGCCGCTACATATCCAATTAATATATACAATTCCAAACTGGGCAAAAGTAAAAAGGCCAGCACTAACAAGCTAGCCGATAATATTACTTTAACAGTTTCCCCAAAATAAAAAGCTCGCATGACTTGTTTGCTTTTCTGTGCACCCGATTTGGAAAATGCTTTGTAAACGAAGAACAGGTTTGCCAAGAAAACCGTCACTCCGCCAGATAGCAGTGCAACTGCTACCCAAAATTCTTTTAACAACCCAAAACTCGCTACACCACATATCAAAACGAATTGTAACAAGAGCAATTTTTTGGCTTGTTGATATCCTCGTGCGACTAATGCTTGGCTCATTTATCTGTTACGCGTTAATCTCACTGGACCTTGATTGAATTTCGGCTTGCTTCTTTCGCATGCGCAAAAAACAACCACTCAAATGCGGCGCAAATTATAGAGATCTATGAGATTTTACGCAAGTGATCGGAGACCTTAATTGATGCTAATTTCTGTTTAATATTTTAGAGGGCATCTAATCTTGATGTTAAAAAACAAAAGTGGTTTATATTTTATTCAAGGCTATACTACTAACTAGCTGTTATTAAAGGAAATGTTACAAGTTTCAATCTATCCAATATGAATTTTATATTACTATTAACTTTTTACCATGGATTTTCCTGTGAATAATCAAATATTAAAATATTGTCTTTTACTCATCTTGTTATTAGCTTCGTTGACAGTTGTGGCACAGCGTCAAAGTAATACGATCCAATTAACTCATAAAAATATTGCTTCACATCCAATCCATATTACAGAGTGGTCAAAAAACAAACAGGACAAAAAAAATACCCAACCACAAAAAACCTTACTATTACTTTCCGGTCCTACCGATAATTGGAATTCTGATTCAGCTTGGTTTGCCAGATTAGCCCCCAAACTAGCCCATGAATACCGTGTCATTAGCATTGATAGAGCGGGTCAAGTTTTAGCAACTCAAGATGCGCCTGTTGGTTACGCACATTTCGGTACTGATATCTCTCAAATTATTGAGACACTCAAACTAAACAACCTGACAATAATAGCCTTTGCTAGCGCCAATGTAGCACTCCATCATTATTTTGCACAGTTGAGCCCAGCGGATAAAACACAGACACCTATTAGTAAAATTATTATGATCGATCCCGATGTGTTAACTGAATTTTCAATCAAACGCTACACTAAAGATGCTTATCCATTCAAAAAAAATGAAGAAGCTTACCTTCAATATATTAAAGACGGTAAATACAACCAAAGAGCTCAGGAAAAAAATGATATCGAACTAAAACACTTGAAAACTTTAGCCGGTAAGGACTCTGATACTGATTGGGAGTATTTAAATAAGATTTTTGAAAAACGCCTGAAGCAGGCCAATTTACAAAATTTATTTAAAGAAATTGCAATATATGATCAAGATCTTTCATCAGCCAGTAAAATCAAACTACCAAATAATATCCCGCTAACAATCATTGATACTGACTTTGAGACTACCTATATTGAACAAAGTGATAATGCAGATTTGAAGTCAGAGCTGATTAAATGGCAAGAAGATGCCGCACAATACTATCAAAATCTGGTTAAACACGCGAAAAGTGGTCAATATATTTCACTCCCCACTCAAGAACACCTTTTACCTTTTTCTGATCCTGAGTTATTAATCAATCTAATTAACAAGTAATATAAAAAATATTCCAGTAAGCTCAGTTGATTCTGAGCTTTTTTTCCATTTTATGTAAGAATTTCGCTTCAACAAACGTCACTACTATTGAACCCACTAACAGGAGAGTTTAATTGGAGTCGAAATCAACGCTCATTTCAAACTTAGCAAATGAGTATGGAAAACAGGTTTTTACCACAGCATTTAGGATATTAGGTGATAATCATCAGGCTGAAGATGTTACGCAAGATGTCTTCATTAAATTATTCAAACTGTCATTAGATCCCATAAAAAATTGGTCTGCGTATTTAAGAACACTTGCAACTTCAACTTCTCTCGATTATTTGCGTAAACGTAAAGTCAGAGCTGAAGATTCTCATTTATGTTCACAGAGTAACGATTTAGCTACTTCAACAAATCATTCTCCATCTGCTGAATTTGCCATTCACCGTGATTTGGAACAACTACGTTACGCTTTAAGTCAAATCGGTTCACAAGAAGCCAGAGTTTTCGTGCTGCGATATATCGAAGAACTCAGTTATCAGGAAATCGCCGAACAACTTGCCATATCACAGAGTTTAGTCGGCGTTACCCTACATCGAGGTCAACAAAAGATCTCAAATTTACTTAAGGAATCTAATTTTTTGGGAGTTAATTATGAAACAGACTATTAATCTTGATCAAAATTTACGCGATGGAGTTACTCAAATGAAAGCTCAGCAACCCACTACAGCCGCTTATCAAAAAATGCAGCACAACTTACAAAATGCAATACAGGATTACGATGCAGCAATAAATGAGCCTGTAACATTAATTGATCGGTTGAAAGACTTTTTTCTAACGTTTTCATTAAGTAAAATATTAACTCCGCCATCTCTCGCTATCAGTACAACCACATTAACTGTCGCGTTGGTAGCAACATTCGTTATTTTACTTTCAGGTACACAACCAACATTTGCAAAAGTAGTAGAACACTTTTCTCACTTTAAAACTCTAACCTATACCAGCCAGTTCAGCTCACAAAACGCACCCTTAATGTCATTAAAAGTGTTTTATCAAGCTCCTGCATTTATCAGGGTAGAAACCGCCCCAGATACAGGTAATAGTGAAAATCATCAAAATGGCAAAACGGTTAATATTTTAAATGCAGCAACAGGCAGTGGATTACTCTTGTTTCCCAGTGTAAAAATGGCTGTACCTTATAGTTTTGATCCGACAAAAGAAAAATCCATTCAGGATGATCCTTTGAAATGGTTAGGGCTTGTACAAAATTACCAAGGTGATGTAACTGAATTACCTGAAAAGATTATTGATGGAGAGGTCGTTCATGGTTACCAGTTTAAAGAAGCGGGTATGACGATAACTATCTGGGCAACAACAGACTCCCAACTACCAATTAAATTAGAACTAACCTCAAACCAAGGTAAACAAAATTTTCAAATGCAGGCAAAACTTGCATTTGATGAACCTCTTGATGGCTCTTTATTTAGTTTAACAATTCCTAATGATTATCAGCAGGCAGAACCAGACCAAGAGTAAAAGCTGTACTTCAAAAATTACCGCATTAAGCCTTGAGTTTAGTGCGGTTTATTACAGCTCCTCATTGATAGCTTATAAATCGAGTTCAACATCAGATACAAGTTGAGTCGTACAAGTCAAAATATAATCTTTTGTTTTTCTATCAGCGTGAAGTCCTGTCTCATTGAAAGTAACTGTTTCACCCGATATTTTTTTTACCTGACAGCATCCACAGTTTCCTGCACGACATGAGGACTCAATATCAACACCTTCAGCCTCTAAAACCTCTAATAAATTTTGCTCCGCTTCAACTACAATTGTTTTGCCCGACTTTATTAAGGTTAAATTAAATGGTCCTACAGCTTTTTTAGTCTGAGTTTTTTGTGTCATTTCAAGCTGCTTTATTTGTCTTAATTCTGCTTCTTTGGCTTTCTTCTTACCGCCAGGATCAAAAGTTTCATCATGATAATTAGCCATATCAAAATTCAAAGTCTGCAAGCATTGTTTAACTTGTTGCATAAAACCATCTGGCCCACAACAAAAAACCACACGCTCATGAATATCTGGCACCATATCGGCAAACGTTGTTTGATTAACTCGACCACGCCGACCTAACCAGTTTTCATTTAATCCTGGCTGAGTACAAACAATTTCAACATCAAGCTGTTGGTATTGATGATCGAGCAATGCTAACTCACGTCTAAAAATAATATCCTGAGTCCCACGCACCCAATTTAAAAACATTATATTTTTATCCAACGCCTGATCACACCAAAAACGAGTCATCGACATCATTGGGGTAATTCCAGAACCTGCTGATATCAACAAAACCTTTTCAGAAGAAATATCCATACAATTAAATCGACCCGCGGGTCCACGCACTTCTAATTGCGAACCGATATGAATATTTTGGTGTAACCAAGGGGAAACAACGCCGCTAGGATCAAGTTTAATAGTCAATTCTAACAAGTGGGGTCGAGTAGGGGAGGAGGCGATAGTATAAGAGCGATTATGTTTTACACCATCAATATCAATTTGGATCCCTACAAACTGGCCGGGCTTAAAATGAAATAAGATGTCACTTTCTGCTCGAAACTGGAATGTTTTTACATCATGAGTCTCTTCGATGACATTCATACATACCAGTAAAGTTTTACGACTTGACCAAGCAGGAATGGAGGCTAGATTTTCAATAGATTTAATTGGCATTTTGGTTACTCAGCAATAACTTTTTTAGATATTAAAAAAGGGCTTTATAAGCCCTTATTAAAGTTTTTCTTGTGTAGTGCCTACATTTGCTCAATACCGATATGACGCAAAATTCCATCTAGCTCATCTAAGCTACTATATTGAATCGATATTTTTCCTTTACCACGTTCACCGTGTTGGATTTTAGTTGGTGCACCTATTTTATCCGTAATATTGCGCTCTAATTGTTCAATATGCGGATCAACAGCAGCTTTTTCGGTTGTATTTGTGATTGGTGAAGTTTGTTTTCTAACCAGTTTTTCAGTTTCTCTCACGGTAAGACCTTTAGCAACAACAACTCTTGCTACCGAGGTTTGTTCGTCAGAAGTCAATGATAGCAGAGCCCTTGCATGACCCATTTCTAAATCACCACGCTCTAACATAACTCGACAAGGTTCCGATAAACTCAATAAACGTAATAAGTTGGTAATTGTAGTACGGCTTTTACCCACAGCATCCGCAGTTTGCTGATGCGTTAACTGGAACTCTTTCATCAAACGTTGTAGTGCCGTTGCTTCTTCCATTGCGTTCAAATCTTCCCGTTGAATATTTTCAATCAACGCCATCGCAATAGCAGCTTCGTCAGGAATATCTTTAATAAGACAAGGCACTTCATCAAGTTGAGCAATTTGTGAAGCTCGCCAACGACGCTCACCTGCAATAATTTCATATTTATCTTTACCTACAGGACGAACCACAATCGGCTGAATAATTCCTTGCGCTTTAATCGAACTAGCCAATTCCTCTAAAGCATCATCAGTCATTATTTTTCTTGGCTGATACTGGCCAGGTTGAAGCTTTTCAATCGCCAGCTTTTGTAACTCACCTTTAGGAACAACACTTTCGGCTTTTTCACCGTTTTCAGATTTATTCGGTTTACTTAAAAATGCATCTAAAGGAGAGCGGCCAAGTTTCTTTTTCATTTAGTTTAAATTCTCTATGTTCTTTCAAAAGTGATTTTAATTACGCTACGGAATCCGCTAAGGACTCTTGTCGACGAATCATTTCCCCAGCCAACGCTAAATAAGCTTTCGCACCACGAGATAGACGATCATATAACAATGCAGGTAAACCATAACTGGGTGCTTCCGCCAAACGAACATTTCTCGGAATAACAGTGCGGTAAACTTTATCACCAAAATGCTCATGTAACTGACCAGAGACTTCAACAGATAAGCGATTTCTCGGATCATACATAGTGCGTAAAATACCCTCAATTTCTAACTCAGGATTCGCGTGTTCAGTAATTTGTTGTACCGTTTTTAATAATGCACTTAAACCTTCAAGTGCATAGTACTCACACTGCATCGGTATCATAACGCTATTGGCGGCAACTAAAGCATTAACGGTTAAAATACTTAAAGAAGGTGGGCAATCAATAAAAATATAATCAAAGTCATCCACTAACGGTGCTAAAGCATTTTTGAGTTTCAACTCCTTATTTTCGGCGTTAAGCAAATGCGCTTCTGCAGCAGCCAAATCAGAATTAGCAGGTAGAATATAAATTCCCGCTTGCTCAGCATTAATAATGCACTCCTTGGCGGTTTGCTCACCAAGTAAAACATCGAGCACCTGAATTTCTAATTCATCTTTATCAACACCGCAACCACTGCTTGCATTGCCCTGCGGATCCAGATCAACCAATAAAACTTTACGTTTGGTTGCTGCAAGTGATGCCGCAATATTGATGCTGCTGGTTGTTTTACCAACACCACCTTTTTGATTAGTTACCGCGATTATCTTTCCCACAAGCTACCTCTGATCTGTTTAGTACTTTTTGGCCATCGCCTAGTTTAGTACACAAAAATGACTATCTTTTTGATTTACATATTGTTTTTTTTCAACAAATGAATTTGTTGTTCACTGGCTAAATTTAGGCGAGCCATCCATTATAGATTGATCAACGTGAGGATCAATCATTTCGTTTTTATCAATTCAATAATACAACGTTCTGCATCAATACCAGGCACTACAAGTGAGTGACAACTTACTTCTTTTGCGAAGCTTGGAATATGAGAAACCTCTTCTGCTGAATAAACCCCTTTTAATGCCATCCATTTTCCGTTATCCAGCAGCAAACGATTGGTTGTTTGCAACATATCGGTTAATGAAGCAAAGGCTCTGGAGGTAATACAATCATAATTGTTCAATGTATGTTCTTCTACCCGACAATGGAACGCAGTTACATTACTCAACCCAAGTTCATGAATTTGCTGGCGAATAAAGCGAATTTTTTTACTGTTGCTATCTAACAAGTGAAATTTTTGTTCCGGTAACACCATTGCCAGAGGCAGACCGGGAAAACCAGCACCAGTCCCAACATCTAAAGTTTGGGTAAATTGCCAAAAAGGAACCACCGCAAGACTATCTAACAAATGCAGCTTTAATGCTTGTTCTGTATCGGTAATTGCGGTGAGGTTATAAACTTTATTCCACTTTAATAGCGCATCTAACAATTTTAACAGTTGGGTTTGCTGCCGCTGGCTCACCGCTATGTTTAATTGCTGAATGCCTTGTGCCAGCAAAGCTTGCATCGTCATAATTATCTTTCCTCAAATAACATTAAGCAGGTTTTGATAACTTGACGTTATGCTTTTTAATACTAATTAATAGTAAAGATATCGCTGCTGGCGTCACGCCAGAAATCCGGCTTGCCTGACCAACAGTTTCAGGTCGTGTCGCCGCTAATTTCTGAATAATTTCAGTCGATAAGCCACTGATTTTGGCATAATCCAATGTTGCTGGTATTGGTTGATCCATCTGCTTGCGATTACGTTCAATTTCATCTTTTTGACGATTAATGTAACCTTCGTATTTAACTTGTATTTCTACCTGTTCAGTCACAGAATCTAATAAACCTTCCCCAAGCTCTGGAATACTCTCCGCCAATTTCACATAATTCAACTGCGGACGTTTAAGCAAATCTAACTGACTATATTCATGAGACATTGGTTTTTCTAAATACTGATTAATTTTTTTTGCTGCGTCAGACTCATGATGCACCCAAGTTGACTTCATTCTCTGTAACTCAGCTTCTATCGCTTCACGTTTTGCAGCGGTTAATTGCCAATGCTCATCACTTAATAAACCTAATTGATAAGCTTTTTCAGACAACCTTAAATCGGCATTATCTTCACGTAAAATCAACCGATACTCAGCTCGCGAAGTGAACATTCTATAAGGTTCTTGTGTTCCACGGGTAATTAAATCATCAATCATTACCCCAATATAAGCTTCTTCGCGAGTCGGCGACCAAGCAGCTTTCCCTTGAGTATTCAATGCAGCATTTAACCCGGCCACCAAGCCTTGTGCCGCAGCTTCTTCATATCCTGTGGTTCCATTAATTTGCCCCGCAAAATATAAACCTTGAATATGCTTAGTTTCTAACGAAGCTTTCAGTTCTCTAGGATCAAAATAATCATACTCAATCGCATAACCTGGGCGTGTAATATGCGCTTGCTCAAACCCTTTAATCGAACGAACAAACTGTAACTGAACATCAAATGGCAAACTGGTTGATATACCATTAGGATAAACTTCAAATGTATCTAACCCTTCAGGCTCAATAAAAATCTGGTGTGAGTCTCTTTCCGCAAACCGCGTCACTTTATCTTCAATCGAGGGACAATAGCGGGGACCAACGCCTTCAATCACACCACTGAACATCGGTGAACGATCCAAACCTGCATTAATTAACTCATGAGTTCTAGCATTGGTATGCGTGATGTAACAAGGGATCTGTCTTGGATGCTGTGCCACATCCCCCGTAAAAGAGAAAACCGGAACAGGAGTATCTCCATGTTGTGGTTCTAACCCATCAAAATTAATACTTCGCGAGTCAATTCTTGGGGGTGTTCCTGTTTTTAAACGTTCAACCCGAAAAGGCAGCTCGCGTAATCGTTGAGATAATCCGACAGAAGGCGGATCGCCAGCACGCCCTCCAGAATAATTAGACAATCCAATATGGATTTTACCATCCAAAAAAGTACCGGCAGTTAAAACAACGGTTTTAGCATTAAACCTCAATCCCATTTGGGTAATTACACCAACAACTTTGTCCTGTTCAAGAACTAAATCATCAACTGCTTGCTGAAATAACTTTAAATTCGGTTGGTTTTCCAAAGTTTGACGTACATAGTTTTTGTACAAAGTTCTATCTGCCTGAGCACGAGTAGCTCTTACTGCAGGCCCTTTGCTTGCATTCAACTTACGAAAATGGATACCGGCATGATCGATGGCTTTAGCCATCACACCACCCATAGCATCAACTTCTTTAACTAAATGCCCTTTACCTATCCCACCAATCGCAGGATTACAGCTCATCTGGCCTAAAGTTTCGATATTATGGGTAACCAGCAAAGTCATGGCCCCCATTCTGGCTGCAGCGAGCGCAGCTTCAGTTCCAGCGTGACCACCACCAACAACAATAACATCAAAACTTTCATCAAAAATCATTCGATTTCCTATACCACTTTTTATGTGATTTGAGTACAACGACAAAAAGGACTGCGATTTTACCTAAAACAGGCTAATAATTGAACAGTTATTCGCATCAATTTCCACTCTTTATCGGCAAAACCGATACTATCAGTAGAGGAGTTGATGAAATACGCAATAATATTACGTTACTATCACCAATCATTTTGTAAGACACCTAATAATTTGAACAACTTATACATTGGCGAGTGATTATATGCCGCCAAAAAAGCAATTGCGACGATTCCTCATAAAAATCAGCAAAAGTTTGATTATTCTCGCCTGCCTGTCATATTTACTCTTTATCTGGCAGGTGAAGCAGGGCGTCGATAAGCTTTTTCAACAATCTCCCTACGAATGGTCGCTTGATTATCAGTGGTTATATGTTGATTGGCTCGGACATATTCAAGTTTTTAATATCAAGTTATACGATCTTACTCAAAACGATCTTACTCAAAAAGAAGTGATTAGCGCTGAAAAACTTAGCATTCAACTCAACTCAATAGTTGAACTCACAACTTTAGAAGGTTTGATTATTTATCAGAACTTTCCAAAAAATATCCAGTTTAAATTGGCTAATGCTTATTTTCTCGAAGATTTGGATAGTAAGACAATAAAAAACTCTTTACCGCAAGATATAAATATCATTCCACCGCACTGTAAACAAGCTTTCCAGCAAAAGGTTGGTGGTTTCCAGTTTGATTGGAGCGGCAAACTTAGTTTTAACGCAACCAGTGAAAGCCTTCATTTTCATTCTAAATTTGAGACCATCAGCTTATTTGATATCAATGTTAGTGGTCAAATCGACAATATTTCAAATGCAAATTACCAGAATAGCTATCTGGCATCACTTGCTATCAATGTGGATGAGCATGTCTGGTTAAATCAGGCACTGAATCGTTGCATGCAACATAGTCAATCGAGCAGGGGAGAAGTGGCACAATTATTTAAAAGAAGGTTCAGGCGTTTCTATGAGTCAAAATTTTATATTGTTAATCCAGACTTTTTACCACAATTAAGCGAGTTTATTTTTAATCCTCAACAGATAAACCTTAATTATACACCCAAAGTTGGCTACAGCTGGCAACAACTCGATGCTCTTACATTTGAACAATTAATTCATCAAGCTGAGTTGATACTAACATTAAACGACAACCCAGCAACACAACTGTTCCAATCTTTTGATAGTGCAGAGTTTTTAAAAGCTAAATCTCTCTCCCGACCCAAAAGCAACACTCCAAGTGTTAGTTATTTACCTAAAAACATAAATGGTCTAAAAGGATTTATCGGTGCCCACATTACCTTACATTTAAAAAATAAAGATAGAATTACAGGGTATTTAGACGGGATCAAAAATAAACGGATTTTATTGCGTCAACATCGTTTTGGTGGGCAATCAGTTTTGCCCTACAAACTGATCGATGTGGAATTTATCTCTCTTTTAAAATAGCCAGATTACTGTTAATTTTTTGTAGGCTACTATTTGCCAATACAAAAACTGCCAAAAATTTTGCCAAGCAGATCATCAGCAGTAAATTCGCCAGTGACTTCATTTAAGCAATCTTGAGTTAACTTAAGCTCTTCAGCCAAAATTTCACCTGCCGCCATTTCTGTCAGTTGTACATACCCCATTTGTAAGTGTGTTTCAGCTCGTTTTAATGCATCAATGTGTCGCCGACGCGCCATAAAAGTACCAGACTCGCTCGCGTCATAACCAACAGCTTGTTTCAGGTGAGCTTTTAACAAATCAATACCTAAGTTTTGCTTAGCTGATAAAGTAATAACAGAATCAGTTTGCGCAGGGACCTCACCTACTAAGTCACATTTATTACGAATCAAAGTGACAGGGGGTAATTCAATTGTCGGATCAATAAACTGTTTAAGCTGTTGCTCTACTTGCTGTGATAAATCATGACTAGCATCAATATGACTCTCACAAGAATCGACAACCAACAAAACTCTATCTGCTTGCTCAATCTCTTTGGAAGCTCGTTCAATTCCGATTTGTTCCACTTTATCAGTAGCGACTCTCAACCCAGCAGTATCAATAATATGCAGTGGTAAGCCGTCAATATTGATTTGCTCAGACAAAATATCACGAGTTGTACCTGCAATATCCGTAACAATCGCTGAATCTTTGCCGGACAGAACATTTAATAAACTTGATTTTCCGGCATTCGGCTTACCCGCAATAACAACTTTCATACCTTCCCGAAGTAAGGCTCCTTGTTTCGCATTATTCAATAAGCCTTCAAGATTTTGAATAATATCAGTCAGTTGGTTAACAACCTTGTCATCAGCTAGAAAATCGATTTCTTCATCAGGAAAATCAATAGCTGCTTCTACATACATGCGTAAGTAAATAACTTTTTCGACCAACAGATTAATTTGAGCAGAAAACTCACCACTAAGGGAACGTAATGCCGACTTAGCTGCCTGGCGTGAACCACTATCAATTAAATCCGCAATTGCTTCTGCTTGTGCCAGATCCAATTTATCATTATGGAATGCACGTTCAGAAAACTCCCCTGGTTTAGCTAAAATCGCACCAGCCTGTAAAATAGCCTCCAGCAACAAATCCATTACAACAGGACCACCATGTCCCTGAAACTCTAAAACATCTTCTCCCGTAAAAGAGTGGGGGCCTTTAAAAAATAGCGCAACTCCTTGATCCAGAGCTTGACCAGTTTGATCATAAAAGGGGAGATAATGTGCGTAACGCGGTGTAATAACCTGCCCAAGTATCGACAGGCTGATCTGTTCACACAAAGCGCCTGAGACTCGGATGATGGCAACACCGCCTTTACCGGGCGGTGTTGCTAATGCAGCAATTGTTTTTTTTGCGTAATCATTCATTTTACATAGTAAGCACTGACTACTTCTTTTTCTTCTTTGTTTTAATTTCCTGCTCTTTATTAAACTGATTAGTAATATATAACTGTTGAGCAATTGAAATTAAGTTATTCATCAACCAGTAGAGTACCAGTCCTGCAGGGAAGAAAACGAAAAATACCGTCATAAATACAGGCATCATTTGCATCATTTTTTGCTGCATGGGATCCATGGTTGGCGCAGTTGGTTGCATCTTCTGCATGAGGTACATACTGGCTCCCATTAACAACGGCAAAATGTAATACGGATCTTTAACCGATAGATCATTAATCCACAACATAAATGGCGCATGGCGTAACTCAACCGTCTCCATTAATACCCAATAAAGAGCAATGAAAACAGGCATTTGAATAAGTAGAGGGAAACAGCCGCCTAAAGGGTTAACTTTTTCCTTTTTGTACATTTCCATCATTTTCATGGACATTTGCTGGCGATCATCACCATAACGTTCTTTCATTTCTGCCATTTTAGGTTGTAACAACCGCATTTTGGCAAACGAACGATACTGGGCTCTGGCTAATGGGTATAACAATGTTTTAATGACGATAGTGACCAAAATAATCGCTACCCCCCAGTTCACCACAAATCCCTGTAAAAACAGCAACAGGTAAAATATTGGCTGACCAATCCACCATAAGAAACCATAATCAACAGCCAGATCCAGATGCTTAGCTGTTTCTTCCAAACGTTTTTGAATTTTGGGCCCAACATATAAAGTTGCAGAAAACTCTTTTGATTGACCAGGTTCTATCCACTGCCAGTCTTGAGTTATTCGAATTTGTCTTAAACCATTTTTACCTAAATCTTTCCCTGTCGCATCAATCCGCATTTCCGACTCGCCACGCGGGATCCACGCAGTCACAAAATAGTGTTGTAAAATAGCAACCCAACCGCTACTAGTATTCAGTTGCAGTGGTTTTTCCTGAATATCCTCAAAATCATATTTTTCATACTTACTATCACTTGTTGAGTAAGCGGGCCCTAAATATGACTGCATACCAAAACCTTCTACGACCGCCCATTCAACAGGTAAAGTATCTCGTTTCAATGCGGTAAACATGCGATTTGCTAACTTACTATTGCTTTGATTATTGACAATATAACTCACATCAATTGCATATTTATTCTTATAGAACTTAAATCGTTTAATATATTCAACACCAGCATCATTAACCCAAGTTAAATCAACACTTAAACTGTCTTCACCTTCAGCCAGTTGATACTCATTTTGAGTCACCTCATAAGTTGTCACTTTCCCTTTAAAATCCGGAGAGCCTTCGCCATACAATCCAGATAGAGCAAGGTAAGTTCTACCATTGCGGTTCTCTAATATGTTGATAGGCTCAGCGTTCTCTGTCAGAGACTCTTTATATTCAAGTAACTCCGCGGAAACTAAATTCCCGCCTTCGGTATTAATATGAACTCTTAATTTATCAGTTTTAATTTCCACTAGTTGCGCAACAGCATTTTGTGTAGCGGCTGGTGTTTCACTATTAAATGTTTGTTGAGGCAATTCAGATGAAATGTCATCACTGCCTGAGGCGCTTACTTCATTCAAATTTGATTGACTAACTACAGGTTGACTATTGAATGAGTCTTCTATTGCTGACTTTTCTACTGGTGCAGGCTTGTTCTCTTCTTGCCATTCCTGATAAAGCAGAAATGTTAAAAATGCAAAAAGAATAAATAAGAAGGTACGGGCTGATTCCATATGAATACTAAATCTCTTTCTTTAATGCTTATGAGGGCAAGGATTATTGTCAGGAACAGGAACATGATCTATTCCACCTGGATGAAGAGGGTGACAACGAGCAATTCGTTTAATAGTCAACCATATGCCTTTTAAACTGCCATATTTTTGAATTGCTTCAATAGAGTAACTTGAGCAAGTTGGATAAAAACGACATTCGCCACCGATTAATAAACTCAATGTTTTTTGGTACAACCTAATAAATCGAATCAGGAATGTTTGCATCTTTTACGGAATCTATCGAATAAATCGTTACGAAATCGGATTATATCGGTTTTGTTCATTTGAGCAATATCGCGGCGTGTAAGTATTACTAAATCATAAGCAGCTAATTGCGTTTGACTTATCCTGAACTCTTCTCTGATAAGCCGCTTAACTAAATTTCTCTGGTAAGCGAATTTAAGATTCTTTTTAGCGACAATAAGCCCTAGTCTAGGATGATTCAGGTCATTTTTTCTTGCTAACAGGGTAAAAGCTTTATTGTTAACCTTAACAGCTTTATCAAAAACCTGACTAAAATCTTTTGCGCATAAAAGACGAAGCTCTCGTTGAAATTTGCAGGACTTATCAGTCATCACAGTTTCCAACAAGAGCATCCAATTCTTTTAAAGTACAACAGGAAAAGTTGTACAATTAAGCGCTAAGTCTTTTACGACCTTTCGCTCTGCGTCTGTTAATGACCGCGCGACCATTTTTAGTTGCCATGCGAGCACGAAAACCGTGACGACGCTTACGCTTAATGTTGCTAGGCTGAAATGTACGTTTCATCAGTCTATCCGTCTGTAATTATTGAATGTTTAACAAGTAATAGAAGTAACTGTTACCTGCTCAAAAGGGGCGCAAATTCTATTGCATTCACTTTTTTCTGTCAACGCATTTTATGTTTACTTTTTAAACACAGCGAGTAAATAACTATTTTCAAACAGCAACTCACATAAACTGATAACACTTTTAACACTAGATATATGGATAATATCCCTAAATAAAGACTAGATATGCGATCTGATGGTAAATTATTTGGATTTGCTTGTGGATAAAAAAAACTAAAAACATTTTCAATAATTTAAAAAAATAAGCTTTTTTCATGAAATATGGAAAAAAAGATCATAAAAATTCACTTAAGTCAGTTAATCCAGTCCAAAAAGTTATCTACAGGACAAAGACTATAATAATAAGTAAAAGATCTAATTATAATTACTATTAGGATCGCATAATTCTGTGGATAAGTGATATTTTTTATTATTAAACAATAGATTACACTAATGATAAGTTTGTCTATAACAACCGAAAAAGAACCTTATAAACCTTTACTAAAAATGTAAAAAAGATCAAAAATTTAGAAAAATCACCTTATGCACACGTTTTCATACATTAAACTAACATTAATTGGTTAGTAACCTCCTTGATAACATTTTTTTGGTTATAATTTATTCGATCGATAAATTTAATTGAATTCAGTATAAAATTTATTTTTTTATAAAACCTGTGGATCATTTTTCTGAATCGATCTAAACTGGCGAACTCTTTCACAGTAATACGTCTATTGTCTGATTCGTATTGAAAATACTCATCTAACTAAAAAAAGAAACTTGCTCAAATCTAATGTGGAATAAGTGCCAAAGATATCTTCAAGACGAACTACCACCAACTGAATTCAGTACTTGGATCCGTCCTTTGAAAGCATCAATTGAAAATGAGCAATTGCATTTACGTGCACCTAATCGCTTTGTTTTAGATTGGGTAAGAGAGAAATATTTACCACGAATTAGAGAAATTTTAGCTAGTGAAGGTGAAGATAAGATCCAGATTCAACTTGATATTGTTGGAACCAATAGCTTTTTTGACAATAAAGAGAATTCATCTCCAAACAACTCAAATGTAATTAAAAAACAAGCACAACCTAAATCAGTTCAGCATGCACCAGACAAAAAAAATGTCAGCTCAGAAAATAGAAAAGGTAACTTAAATCATTCATTTACCTTTGATAGTTTTGTTCAAGGTAAAAGTAATCAGCTAGCCATGGCTGCCGCCAAACAGGTGTCGCAAAACCCTGGTACAGCCTACAATCCTTTATTTATTTACGGTGGGGTTGGTTTAGGTAAAACTCATCTAATGCAAGCTGTGGGTAATCAAATATTAAAAAATAAACCTCATGGAAAAGTTATTTATCTTCATTCAGAAAGGTTTGTTGCTGATATGGTTAAAGCACTACAAACCAATACCATCGATAAGTTTAAAAAGTTTTATCGAAGCGTCGACGCTTTATTCATTGATGATATTCAATTTTTTGCAAATAAAGAGCGTTCACAGGAAGAATTTTTTCACACATTTAACTCATTACTTGAAGGAAATCAACAAGTTATATTAACTTGCGATCGTTATCCAAGAGAAATTGATGGGGTTGAAGAAAGATTAAAATCACGCTTTGGTTGGGGGTTAACCGTCTCAATTGATCCACCTGAGTTAGAAACGCGTGTTGCTATATTGATGTCAAAAGCAGAAGAGTCAAAAATTGAATTACCTCATGAAGTTGCATTTTTTATCGCTAAGCGAATTCGTTCCAATGTCAGAGAATTAGAAGGAGCCTTAAAACGTGTTACTGCTAATGCTCAGTTTACAGGAAAAGAAATTACGGTTGAGTTTGTTAAAGATGCATTAAGGGACTTAATCGCTGCGCAAGACAAACAAGTTAGTATTGAAAATATCCAAAAAACAGTCGCAGAATATTATAAAATTAAAGTTTCTGATTTGCTTTCTAAGCGGCGAAATCGCTCCATAGCACGACCAAGGCAGTTAGCCATGTCACTTGCTAAGGAGTTAACCAATCATAGTCTGCCGGAAATAGGAGAGGCTTTTGGTGGTAAGGATCATACAACCGTGTTACATGCCTGTCGCAAGGTAAAATCACTCAAAGAAGAATCACAAGATATTAACGAAGACTACACCAATTTGATGAGAACACTCTCAAGTTAGTCAATATTGGATGAAGGAGCTTTAGCAATGAAATTTTCAGTTAGTAAAGAACTTTTGGTTACGCCGTTGCAACTGGTTTCCGGTGCTGTTGAAAAACGACAGACACTACCAGTTTTAGCTAATTTATTATTGAAGGTTGAAAATGGTCAATTGATCATAACTGCGACCGATCTTGAAATCGAAATGTCTTCGAGTATTCCATTAGAAGGGGAATATATAGAAGGTGATATTACTGTCCCTGCACGAAAATTGTTAGATATCTGTAAAAGTCTTTCCGGTGATAAGCCTATTACAGTGCAGCTTGAAGAAAATCGGTTAAAGCTTTCTTCAGGGCGTAACCGGTTTTCATTATCAACTATTTCAGCGCAAGAGTTTCCTAATATTGAAGAAGCTATTTTCGACGTAACGATTGATGTCGATTCTCAAGCACTTAAGGCACTATTTGATAAAACTCAATTCGCAATGGCATTACAAGATGTTCGTTATTACCTTAATGGTATGTTGGTTGAGGTGAATAGCCAAAAATTGCTTTCTGTAGCAACCGATGGACACCGGCTAGCACTATCTTCAATGACTTTGGCTAAGCCTGTTAGTGAAGATTTAATTCAAGCTATAGTACCAAGAAAAGGCATATTAGAAGCAGGGAAGTTACTTTCCAGTAATCAACAGACCTGCACACTTTCACTAAGTAGTAACCATATAAGAATCGTATTAGGTGATTTTGTTTTCACTTCAAAGCTGATTGATGGGCGTTTTCCAGAGTACGATAAAGTGTTACCTAAAAATGCACAGCGTTTATTAGTGGCTGAAAAAGACAAGTTACGTGATGCTTTCCAGCGCGCCTCCATATTATGTAATGAGAAATTTCGCGGTGTCAGACTAAATATTGAAGATAATAAATTATCTATACATGCTAATAATCCTGAACAAGAAGAAGCTGAAATTGAGCTAGACGTAGACTATTCTAGTGAAGCATTAGAAATTGGTTTTAATGTTGGTTACTTACTTGATGCATTAAATGCCATTAAATCGGAAAATGTACGGTTTAACCTTGGTGATGCAAGCAGTAGTGTGTTGATTGAAAATGCAGAAGATTCAGATAGTTTGTATGTTGTTATGCCTATGAGACTATAGGTTGTTTGAGCTGCATTTAAGTATTTATGTATTTAACTAAATTCCAGCTACAGGATATTCGTAATCTATCGACGAATATTTTGAGTTTGGAAAAACAATTAAATATCTTTTATGGAGAGAATGGTGCTGGTAAATCAAGTGTTCTTGAAGGAATAAGTATTCTAACTTCTGGACGCTCATTTAGAACTAGCAAACTAGACTTGGTTGTTAAAGAAGATTCAGATGCATTTGTCGTATTTGGTGCAGGGAGTGATCAGACAAAATTAGGGGTAGGGTACTCTAAAAGCAAGAAACAAAAATCCATTAAGATTAATGGTGAAAATATTTCAACCTTATCCTCATTGTCGCGTATTTACCCAACTCAGGTATTAAGTCCTGAGTCTTATCACTTAATTGATGCCGGACCACAAGAGCGTCGAAAATATTTAGATTGGTGTTTGTTCCACGTGGAACATAGTTATCATGAAACTTGGAAAAATTACCAATCGACACTAAAACAAAGAAATGCATTATTAAGAACAAAGAATAAAAGTAAAATTTCACAACAGATAACCTTTTGGGATCAACAACTGTGTCTCTTTGAGTCGGTTGTCACAAAGCAACGTAGTGCAATGTTAGAATTGTTGCTAACTGAGTTATTAAAGGTAATACAAGATTTAGGTGTGAAATTTTTCGATGGATTTAAAATTTCATATTATCCCGGTTATACAGGTGAGTATGAAAAGAAATTAGCTGATAGTTTTCATGCCGATTGTGAGTGTGGTTTAACAAGATTTGGACCACACAAAGCTGATATAAAAATAAAGGTTCAAGGCTATCCTGCTAAAGAGTTTTTCTCGCGGGGTCAAAAGAAGGTTGCGATAAATGCGATGTTTCTTGCTCAGACTGTTGTGTTGAAGAATAGAACGGGTAAAGATAGTTTATTTATAATTGATGATTTCACTTCTGAGCTAGATGAAAGTAACCAGAAAGAGTTATTACAAATGTTATTGCAACAAAAAAATGTGCAAATAATACTCTCTTGCCTGCAACTAGATTCCCTCAAATGGCTCAAAAAAAGGTATAATAGCACCCAATTGTTTCACGTGGAACATGGTGTTATAAAACCGGTTAGCACGAGTGAAATTGACGAAATTGATAGAAATTAAAAAAGGTAGCATTTTGAATGTCTGATAATAGCAATGGTGGTTATGATTCATCGAGCATTAAAGTTTTAAAAGGACTCGATGCGGTAAGAAAAAGACCAGGTATGTATATTGGTGACACCGATGATGGTACTGGCTTGCATCATATGGTTTTTGAAGTTGTCGATAATTCAATTGATGAAGCGCTTGCTGGTCACTGTAAAGATATTAATGTCATTATACATACCGATAACTCAGTCACTGTGACTGATGACGGACGGGGTATTCCTGTTGGTATTCATCCTGAAGAAGGTGTGAGTGCAGCGCAAGTTATCATGACTGTATTACATGCTGGTGGTAAGTTTGATGATAATTCCTACAAAGTATCGGGTGGCTTACATGGTGTAGGGATATCTGTGGTTAATGCTTTGTCTGATGAACTAACTTTAACGATAAGACGTGAGGGTAAAGTTCATGAGCAGTCATATCAATTAGGCGAACCTGTCGCACCCCTTGCAGTAACTGGTGATACCCAACGAACTGGTACAGAGCTTCGTTTTCATCCGAGTGATCAAATATTCACGGATATTAATTTTCATTACGATATCTTAGCTAAACGTCTACGAGAGTTGTCTTTTTTAAACTCTGGAGTCAGTATTCGCCTTAAAGATGAGCGCTCTGGAAAAGAAGATCACTTTAAGTATGAAGGTGGTATAGAAGCTTTTGTTAGTTACCTAAATCAAGCTAAAACACCGATCAATCAAAAAATGTTTCATTTTACTGCTGAAAGAGAAGAAGATGGAATTACCGTTGAAGTTGCCATGCAATGGAATGATAGCTTTCAGGAAAATATTTATTGCTTCACTAATAACATACCTCAAAGGGATGGCGGAGCGCATTTAGCCGGATTTCGTGGGGCTTTAACCCGTACCTTAAATACCTATATTGAAAAAGAAATTGCAAATAATAAAAATAAAGTCTCAACAACTGGTGATGACGCTAGAGAAGGGCTGACAGCAGTTGTTTCAGTTAAAGTTCCTGATCCTAAATTTTCTTCTCAAACGAAAGATAAACTGGTTTCTTCAGAAGTTAAAAGTGCTGTTGAGCAATCAATGAGTAAAAGTCTGAATGACTATTTATTGGAAAACCCACAAGAAGCCAAAATAATAGTAACAAAAATGATGGATGCAGCAAGAGCCCGTGAAGCAGCTCGTAAAGCTCGTGATATGACACGACGTAAAGGCGCGCTGGATATCGCTGGATTACCTGGTAAGCTGGCTGATTGTCAGGAAAAAGATCCTGCATTATCTGAACTATATATAGTGGAGGGTGATTCTGCGGGGGGATCAGCTAAACAGGGTCGTAACCGTAAAAACCAAGCGATTTTACCATTGAAAGGTAAAATACTTAACGTGGAAAAAGCCCGCTTCGATAAAATGCTATCTTCACAGGAAGTTGGCACATTAATTACTGCTTTAGGTTGTGGTATAGGTCGAGATGAGTTTGATCCTGATAAAACTCGTTATCATCGCATTATTATCATGACTGATGCTGATGTTGATGGTGCGCATATCCGAACATTATTATTAACCTTTTTCTACCGCCAAATGTTACCACTGGTTGAACGTGGCTATATTTATATTGCCCAGCCACCATTGTATAAAATTAAAAAAGGTAAACAGGAAACTTATCTTAAAGATGATCCAGCACTAGTAGAATACCTGACCAGCATGGCATTAGATGAAGCAGAGTTGCATGTAAATCCTGATGCACCGGCAATGTCTGGTAGTGCGTTGGAAAAGTTAGTGACAGAGTACCGCATGGTTGAAGCGCATATACGTCGCTTATCACAGCTTTATGATTCAAAAGTAATGAATAAGCTAATCTATTTACCATTAATGGATGTTGAAAACTTAAGAGATATATCTATTGTTGAAAGCTGGACGCAAGGATTAAAAGAAAAGTTACTTAATGAAACTCGTGCTGGAGCTACCCGCTATGACGTTGAAGTGGTTAAAGATGAAGAAACCGGTCGCTATTTACCACAAATTATCGTAACGCATCATAGTTTGAGTAACAGTTATACATTAGATAAAAACTTCTTTTCATCCGGTGAATACCGAAAAATGGTTGAATTAGGCGCTAAGCTTAATAATTTACTGGAAGTAGGTGCTTACATACACAGGGGATCAAGAAAACAGGAAGTTGAAACCTTTGAGGAAGCCTTAGAGTGGTTAATGCAGCAGTCAAAACGTGGTTTGGCTATCCAGCGTTATAAAGGACTCGGTGAAATGAATCCAGATCAGTTATGGGAAACCACCATGGATCCTGATGTAAGACGTATGCTGCAAGTTACCATTGAAGACGCTGTTGGTGCTGACCAGTTGTTTACTACGCTTATGGGCGACAAAGTTGAACCGCGTAGAGAGTTTATTGAATCCAATGCATTGGCTGTAGCTAATTTGGATGTTTAGGTGAATAACAGTGTCGGATCTCATAATTCATGAAATTTCGTGTCAAAATCGTAAAATGAAATACCATAAATAGTGAAAAAGAAAAAGCTTCCTTTGGGAGGCTTTTTTGTGAACAATTAGAAAAATAAAACTATCGCAAATATTTTTAAATATGTGAGCGCTTACATTTTTTTCTAAAATGCATCTACCGCTGTTCCCAAAAGATTAATTACTTCTTGTTGGTCAATCATGTTTAATATGTCCCTCATAACTTTGTCGTAAACTATATGACAAAATATAGGTCTGTTTAAGTCAGAATCAGTAGAGTCATATAAAACATCTAATAATACAGAAGAATTTGGAAGGGCTATTCTTAATATTCCTAGATGTAGACTCATAGGAGCTACTTCTTCTTGAAGTTTTAGTCTTACATTACCCAGGATATTCGGTTGTTCTTCTAATATTGAGCTTAATTCACATTGCATGTAATCGGAAATTTTAATGAATCTTGTACTAAACACTAATCCAGTAAAATTATGACCATTGTTATCGTATATAACTTTTAATGTTGCAGAAAGTTTATGTGATATTAGAAAACCTGTTTGAAAGAACTGGTCTGAAGATATTCTTAAATCCTCATGAACTGCTGCGATTAACATTGTAGGGGCGAATCCAGTATTAGGTTCTTGTAGTGTCTTTTTAGAATCCAAATACTCTGGATCTTCTACATGAATATGGCATTTTTTTACTGGTTGTTGATTTACGTCTATAGACTCTTGTTCGTTAATTCTGAATCTTATATTTGGCCCAATATTATCATCATGAATATAAAGGAACTCAGTCTCTGCATCTTGTAGGGATACCAGCTTTTGTTGTTCGGAAATAGGAGCTGCTTCGCGAAAGCCTACAGCACATATAGCGTGACCAATAGCTGCTTCTCTTTCAGTGTGGTGACCAGCTATAAGCAAAGGATAGCCAGATCTCAAAAAAGAAGCACATGTAGCGGCAAACTTATCTTTTGAAAAGTAGCTATCTCCTAAATCACCTTTAACTATTGCCGGTGCGAGCCCTTGCTCTTTTATTGCTTCCAATACTTGTTCTATTGTTAAGAAATGGGAAGGAAATACGCGTTTTCCAAGTGAAGCTTTTTCGTGAGCTGCCTTAGTTATCTTTGATGTTGTAGGAATCGAGTGTCTAGCATCGAACGCTGATGAGTGAAGCATACTCCATAAACTCACCGTTGCGCAGGCTGCAACGCCAGAATCTTGCTGTTGCCAAGCTAACCCTTTTACTGAAAGCTTTATGCCCGCTATGTGGCAAGCGTAATCTCGAGATGGCTCTGTGACTCTAGGAGTTTCAGGTGTCCGATCATCGTACCATCTGAAAACAGTTCGTCCGAATGGAGCTTTGGTTATTGGTCTAATTACAGAGAAGCCTACATAAGAATTCTGTAATTTTTTACAAGCGTGAATGTCCCCAGAGCAAGCAATTTCAAATAAATCTCGATTAATTTCATCGGAGTCGAAAAAGTGGATTCTTTTACAAACATTTGGATAGCCTCGAGCACTAAGACTGTAAAAAGAGGAGAACTCTTCAAGGTAGTCTCGATCGAAATAGTTTTGTTCTATTAAATAGGATTTGGTATCAAGGCCTTCTAAATAGCATTGAAGATACTTAGCCTGAGTGAACTCCGGTTGAGAGTCTAAAAAAGAGCTGATTAAGTCATCAGAGTCACCGAAGCGGCCAAATATCAGTGGCTTAGCTTCATTCACTTAAATTCCTTTTTTAATTATTTCTATTATGCGAGTATCTTCGCTAAATCTGATTCTTCAAAAAGAGTTTGAAAAGGACGTAGACACTCTTGATGGTCTGCTTTCTTTTCAAAAGCATCCGCAACCTTTTTTTCTACTTCAGGAGATATTTTAGTCTCTGGTAAACCTGATCTTTCCTTGTTTTTGCTCGTCCAAAGAGTATGTTCTGCAACTTTATCTTCCATTTTTATAACCCTTTCTGTGATTAAGTAACTACTTAAAAATACTTAAGATATCAGTTATCCCGAAAACTGGGGGGTATTTTATACTTATTACTGTTCATTTTCTAACACTTTCATGCTATGAAAACAAGTTTAATTAATAATAGACTATTAAGTAGATAACTCAAAAGTTTATTTGTAACTTCGATTTACTGATTAATTAAAATCGCACATAATTAGAGTTAAAAGCCATTTAAAAGTTCACTAACTTATTGATTCTTTATCATTATTATCTAATTTT